>NZ_LSIX01000939.1:0-15645 GCF_001556475.1 Methylobacterium sp. CCH5-D2
CCGTCACGACCGGCAGCGCCGTGACGGAGTTCGAGGCCGAAGGGAAAGCAGCGGAGGAAATCCGGGCTTTGTGGGCGTGGATCAAGGACACGTTAGAACGTAAATAGCTAAATACGTAAGAGCGTATTGAAGGAGCGGAACCTATGGCAAAGAAAGCAACCGGCCTCGCGGCCTTCACCCGCCCCAAGGCCGGCGCGGAAGCCACCAGCCTTGCAGCGATCGAGGACGAGCGGCCGGCCGTGGAAATCCCGACGCCGAGGCGAAAGAGGGGAGGGGGCGAGACTGTTGCGCTTACGGTCAAGGTCCGGCGATCGGACTGGCAGCGCCTTCGCCAGCTCGCGGATGCAGAGGGAACGACAATTCAGGCGATGGCCGAGGCCGGGCTTTCGGCGGTTCTGGCGCAGCACGGATTGCCGCCGATCGAGCCTTATGCACGTTGATACGTAAATAGCTAAATACGCTAATGCTTACGCGTATGACCCGCCCCCCGGCCGTCCCTACGGCCCTAGATGATGAGAGCGGGACGGCCGGGGGGCTACCGTCGCGGCCGTGGTGTTTCCCTGAATAGAGCTTGCACCAGGTCGGCGGGTGGATCGCGGCGTAAGCCGCGCCGGCCCGGCGGCGAACGCGCCCCCAATAGCGCCGTAGAGAGCCGGAGGGCCGTTCGTAACAAAGTCCCGGCGCTATCGCCGGGTCCGTTTCTTGTCACGTCAGGCAGCGTCATACAGCCCCCGGAACTCGGGATCGGCATAATAGGCGAGCTTGCCGGCGACGATCGGCCGTTGCCCGGCGAGGAACAGCAATTCGACATGCTGCGGCAGGTTGCGGACCTCATCCGGGGTGAGCAGCGAGCGGGCCGTGTGTTGCTCGCCGTAGGAAATGCCGGATTTGTCGGAATCGAGCGCGCGGCTCATGGTCTGGAACACAACGGTTTCCTGCCCGAGCAGATCGGAGACAAGCCGGGCGCTGTCGTGATCGTTGACGCCGAACACCTGTAGGACGCCGGCGTTTGACAGGAAGGTTCCGGCCCGCTGCCCATAGGTGGCGCGGAGCTGGTGAACGTCTTGCAGGATGGGCCAGAGCTGGACGCCGTAGCCGGCCATGAGGCCCATTGCGCGCTCGACGGGAGCCAGATGGCCGAGGGCGGCGAATTCATCCAGCAGATAGAGGACCGGCACGGCCGGCTTGGCGGGATCGCGGGCCATGTCGGTGAGGCTTTGGGCGACGAGCAGGCGCAGCCAGCGGGAATAGGTGGCGAGGCGATCGGGCGGCAGGACGAGGAACACCGAGACGTTGCGGCGCTTGAGATCGGCAAAGCGGAAATCGGATCGGCCGAGGACCGCGACCATGCGCGGCGAGTCGAGGAAATGGGTATGGCGCTGCGCGGCCGAGAGGACGCCGGCCGCCTCGCGGTCGGATTTGCCGAGGTGGCGGTTTGCGGCGCGGGCGATCAGGCCGGAGGCGGCCGTTGACGCCTGCATGTCCTTCAGGAGCGCGGCGAAGGCTTCAGGGGCGAGGGTGAGATATTCGCGCAGGGTGGCGAGGTTTCGCCTGTCGCGCGGCCCGGTGGCGGCAATATGGAGGATCAGGCCGGCAATAAGCGCCTTGGCTTCCTCGTTCCAATGCGTTTCGCCGGCCATGCCCGGTTCATCGAACACGAGGGCGTCGGCAAGGGTGCTTGCATCTTCCGCGACATCGAGGCCGGCCGGGTCGAGCCCTTCCAGCGGATTGAAGGCGGCCGAGGGCTGGCCGGTGACGCCGAAGGGGTCGAGGACGTGGACCGGGCCGAATTGCTGGCGGGCGCGGCCGGCAATTTTCGCGTTCTCGCCCTTGGGGTCGATGCAGATCACGGAGCGGTCGGCGGTGAGCAGATTCGGGATGATGGTTCCCACCCCCTTGCCGGTTCTGGTCGGAGCCATCGTCAGCAGATGGGCCGGGCCGTCATAGCGCAGGAGCTTCCCGGTCTTGCCGTCACGGCCGATCAGCAGGCCGGAATCGGCGCGGGCGAGGGCGGCGGTTTCCTTGTCAGTGGCGAAGCGGGCCGAGCCGTGGGTTTCGCCGTCCATATCCCCGAAGTGGATAATCAGCGGATTGGTGAGGAAGCGGAAAGCGAGCGCCAGCAGCACCAGCAGCGTGACGAGATCGAGCAGGAGAACCGGAACCGAGCCGACGCGAAAGCCGATTTGTTCGAGAGCGAAGCGGCCGCCGAAGCCGACGACGAACAGGACGATAACAAGGAGGAACAGAAGCCCGAGAAGCGGTTTCCAGATGCGGAAAGGTGCGGCGAGCAGAGCGACGAACGCCCATAGCGGATCACGCGCGGCCTGCCGCATCATGTTCTTGAACGCACCCCATGCAAGTCTCGCCTGACTCATGCGGCGGTCCCCCCGGCGCTGTCTGTCGTCTCGGCGGCCGGCGCGTTGCCGATCAGGTCGGCAAACAGTTCCTTGTCACCGTGGCGCGTCAGGAAGTCGGGCAGCTCACGGCGCAGCCAGTCGGGCAGGGCGCGCGAGATTTCATCGTGGCCGTTTTCGAGGCGATGCAGGATGAGCGCGCCGAGCAGCACCTTGCGGCGCGTGTCGTTGGCGCGTTCCTGCTTCGACAGACGGGCCTTGAGCGTGGCGCGCTGCGCATCCAGTTCGGCCAAGCGTTGTTCGATCGTTTTGCGCGCCATTCTTCAAATCTCCTTTTCCGGTCGTTCGCCTAGACTATCATTCCCGGCTGCCTTTTCCAGCGTTTGCCCGTTGAGCTTGAGTTTTCGACGGTTTTGCAGCACAATCCGGGCCTCAGTTCATCGCATCGACCTTGCCGCAAGCGCCACACCGAGCGACGAAAGAGCGGAGCGATTGAGTTGAGAAGGGCGCACTTACGAGTTACTGCGTAACTCAGCGCGCTGTCAGCTAGAAAGCTGACGGGAAAGGCGGAAACGGGATCGAGGCAACGGGTTGGCGATCTACCATTTCAGCATGAAGCCAGTTTCGCGGGCGAAGGGCCGTAGCGCCGTCGCCTCTATGGCTTATCGTGCCGGGGAGAAGTTGACCAACGAGCGCGACGGCATCACGCACGACTACACGGCAAAGCAGGGCGTCGAACATGCCGAGATCGTCTTGCCGGAAGGCGTCAACGCCGATTGGGCGCGGGATCGCTCGACGCTCTGGAACGCCGCCGAGTTTGCCGAGAAGCGGAAGGATGCCCGCGTTGCCCGCGAGTTCGAGGTTGCCTTGCCGCATGAGCTTTCGGCCGAGGAACGGCTAGAGGCGGCGCGGGAGATGGCGCAGGAGCTGGCCGACCGCTACGGCGCGGCCGTGGATTTCGCCATTCATGCACCGCACGAGGCGAGCGACGTTCGCAATCACCATGCCCATATCCTTATGACCACGCGGCAGGTGACGGAGAACGGGCTAGGCGACAAGACCTATCTTGAGCGCGAAAACAAATGGCTGCTGGCGCACGACCTGCCGACGACCGATATGCAGCTCCGCGACCTTCGCCAGAGGTGGGAGGGGATCGCCAACGAGCGGCTTGCAATGGCCGGGCTTGATATTCGGATCGACCATCGTTCGCACATGGAGCGCGGGCTTGAGATCGCGCCGACCGAGCATATGGGCGTCCATGCCTCGCAGATGGAACGGCGCGGCCTCGACGTGTCGCGGTCGCGGCTGGACGAGGATGCGGCCCGGCGCAATGCCGAGCTGATCCGGGAGAAGCCCGAGCAGGTTCTAACCCTCATCACCGGGGAAAAGAGCGTGTTCGATCGCCACGACGTTGCGCGGGCGCTGCATCGCTACATCAACGACGACCCGCAGGAGTTCCAGAGCGCCTTTGCGAAGGTGATGGCCTCGCCGGCGCTGGTCGAGTTGCAGCCCGAGCGCGCGGACCCGGCAACGGGCGAGATCGAGCTTGCTCGCTATTCCACCCGCGAAATGGTCGAGATCGAATCCGGCATGATCGAGAGCGCGCAGCGGATGCACGCGGCTCATGGTCATGGCGTCGATCGCCGGCATGTCGAGCGGGCGATAGATGCCCAAGACGCCGCCATTCGGTCGAGCGTTTCCCATGACACGGCCGGGAAGGTTGCGCGGGGCGAGCTGGACGCCGGCGAACGTGAACGCCAGATCGAGACGGCGCGACTTTCGGACGAGCAGCGCCGGGCGATCGAGCATATCACCGGGCCGGAGCGGATCGCGGCCGTTGTCGGTTATGCCGGCGCTGGCAAGTCCACCATGCTCGCGGCCGCGCGCGAGGCGTGGGAGGCCGAAGGCTATCAGGTCCACGGCGCGGCCCTGTCGGGGAAGGCGGCCGAGGGCTTGGAGGAAAGTTCCGGCATCCAGAGCCGCACCCTCGCATCATGGTCCCGCGGTTGGGAGAACGACCGCGGCACGATCGGCCGCGGCGACGTGTTCGTGATCGACGAGGCGGGCATGGTCGGGAGCCGCCAGCTCGCCCGCTTCGTTGGCGAGGCCGAGGCGCGCGGGGCGAAGATCGTCCTTGTAGGCGACCATGAGCAGTTGCAGGCGATCGGGGCCGGCGCACCGTTCCGGGCGATCACGGAGGAAATCGGCCATGCCGAGCTGTCGGAGATTCGCCGGCAGCGCGTGGACTGGCAGCGGGACGCTTCCATTGACTTCGCCACGCACCGGACGGCCGAGGGGCTGGCGGCCTATCGGGATCACGGCAATATCAGCTTTGCCGAGACAGGCGAGGACGCGCGCGGCCAGATCGTGCGGGACTACCTTGCCGATCGCGATGAACGTCCGGACGGCACCCGGGTTGCGATGGCGCATCGCCGGGCCGATGTTCGCGCCATCAATGACGCGATCCGGGCCGAGCTACAGGACCGGGGTGTTTTGGCACGGGGCGAGCTGGCGCGCGTGGCCGACGACAGCCTTGCGCCGGGCGACGTCGCCCATGAGCGGGAAGGGCCGGGCCGGGCGCTGACCTTCCAGACCAATACCGGGCAGAGGGAGTTCGCGCCGGGCGACCGCATCGTGTTCTTGGAGAACAACCGCGACCTTGGCGTGAAAAACGGGATGCTAGGCACGGTCGAGCATGTCGAGGCGGGCCGGATCGTCGCGCAGCTCGACGGCCGGGGCGGCGATAGTGTTTCCGTGCCGATGGGCGACTATCAGGCGATCGACCACGGTTATGCGACGACGATTCACAAAAATCAGGGGGCGACGGTCGATCGCTCCTATGTGATGGCGTCGGGGACGATGGACCGGCATCTAACCTATGTCGCCATGACCCGGCATCGTGACGGGGTGCAGCTCTACGCGGCACAGGACGAGTTCACCAATGCCGGCCGGCTGGTCGAGCATGGGGCCGCGCCCTTCGAGCATGACCCGCAGAAGTCCGACAGCTATTTCGTGACGCTGGAAAACGACAAGGGCGAGCAGCGCACCCTATGGGGCGTCGATCTAGAGCGGGCCATGAAGGAGGCCGCGCCGGAGATCGGGGAGAAGATCGGCCTACAGCATGAGGGTTCCACCCCCGTCACCTTGCCCGATGGGACGCAGACGCACCGCAACACATGGAAGGTTCAGGACGCCGGCGAGCTGGCCTATAGCCAGCTAGAACGCCGCCTGTCCCGGTCGGGCGTGAAGGAAACGACGCTCGACTATACCCGCGACTTTGCCGAGCGGCGCGGGATCGCGGAGCAAATGGGCGTCCGCAGCGAGATCGAGATTCCGGCCGAGCGCGCCGGGCTACGTGCGGAACGGGAGTCGACGGCCGGGGATCACGCCCTTGAGCGGAGATCCTCGCAAAAAGTCGGCGCGGATCTCGCGCAGGATCTTCGTGCAGATCCGCGCGAAGATCTCGCCAGCGATCGACAGCAGCGCCGCAATCCGTTCGAGGGCCTGAAACTCGGGCGCGGCGCGGCGGCCGAGAGCCGCGAGCCAGACCGCGCCGGCGAGGACGGCCCGCAGATCGACCAGAAACGGCCGCAGCAGGCCGAGAAGCAGCGGCGCGGTATGTTCGCCGGCCTCAAGCTCAATGCACGCCCTGCGCCCTCACAGGAGCGCGGCGAGGCATCGCGGATGCAGCGACGGCCGGAAAGGGAAGGGAGCTTGCGGCAGGCGCCGGCGCCCGACCGGCTGGCCGAGCGGGCGCGGGGGCAGTCGCCGCTTGAGCAGGCCGTTGACCGCTATTCGCGGGCCTATCAGTCGATCGACCAGCACCGGCGCGAGGGCCTGCCGGTCCTCGACATGCAGCGGCAGGAAATGGGCGATGCCGGCCAGCAGCTCGACCAGGTGCGCGACGGCATGAAAGATTTGATGCGTTCGACCCTGCAAAACGACCCGGCGACGGCGCGCGCCATGACCGAGCTTTCCGGCCGGGAGCGTGTCGCGCAGGTGATCGACGGGATGAAGCGCGAAAACGCCGCGCTGCAAGACCCGAATGTCAGGGCCGAGCGGTTTGTTGAACGCTGGCAGGAACTACAGGGCCAGCGCCGGGAGCTTCGCGGCTGGCAGCACGACGATGCCCGCGCCAAGGTCGAAAGCCAGATGAACGGCCTGACCAAGAGCCTCGAACGTGACCCGCAGGTAGATTCCATCCTGCGCAATCGCCGGCAGGAGCTTGGAATCGGGCAGGAGCTTCGCCGGGGGCAGAGCATCGCCCATCAGCTACAAGAAGAAATGTCACGCAGCCGGCAGATTAGCCGGGGCATCGGTTTGGGAAGGTAGGCACGGAGAATATGACGGAGCTGGACGACGACAGGGAAGGAATCGCACGGCAAGCACTGGACGAGGACGCCGGCGACCCGGCCGCCGCGTTCGATGCGCTCCGGCGCACGATCGAGACGCAGGGCGCGCAGATCGGCGCGGAAATGACCGTGATGCGGCGTGGGCTGGAAGCGGCTTTCGACCAGCTCGAAAAGATCGAGCCGGCGCAGGACTACAAGCCCCAGCTCGCCCAGCTCGTGCAGGCGCTCGACACTGTTGCGGAGCGGATGCACGGCGTAGAGCAATCGCCTATTCTCCGGCAGGGCGCGACGCACTATGCGGCGCTCCTCGAGCGCAGCGGCGAGGCCCTGATACGCACCGCCGCGCAACAGCTCGAGCGGCAGGCGTCCGACCTCGAGCGCGCCGGCCGCAATCTTTCGGCGCACGTCGCCGGCGCGCGGGAGCGTAGCCGGCAAGATTGGTGGCTTGTCGCCGCTTTCGCGGTCGGCCTGCTCGCCGGCGCGCTGGTGATGTTGTTCCTTCCGCGCCTGTTGCCGTTCTCGGCCGCGCCGCGTGTCGCCAGCGTCGTCATGGGCGAAAGGCCGTGGCAGGCCGGTATGAGCCTCATGGCGTTCGGCAGCCCGGAAGCGTGGCAGCGCGTGGCCTCGGCCGACCAGCTCCTTGAAACGAACAGGGAGGCGGTAGCGGCTTGTTGGGAGGCCGCGCGCACGGCCGGCGAGGATCAGCGATGCACGATCACGGTGAAAGCGCCGGCGCAGTAGTGTGGAAGGAGTTTCTATGGCTAACGCTCAACATATGTTCGTCGTGACTGGCGGCCCCGGTTCCGGCAAAAGCAGCCTGATTGACGCCATGACCCGGCGCGGCTTCCGCACGATGCCCGAGGCCGGCCGGGCGATCATACAAGATCAAGTCAGGATCGGCGGGCCAGCCTTGCCTTGGGCGGATCGGGCCATCTTTGCCGAACTCATGTTGGGTTGGGAGCTGCGTTCCTATCACGAGGCTCTTGCGAGTGACGCGCCTGTCCTGATGGATCGCGGGATTCCTGATGTTGTCGGCTATCTTACGCTCTGCGGCCTGCCTGTCCCGGCTCATATTGAGGCGGCGGCGAAAATTCATCCCTACAACGAGCGGGTTTTCCTCGCCCCGTATTGGGGTGCCATTTTCGCGCAGGACGCCGAGCGCAAGCAGGACCGGCAGGAGGCCGAGGCGACCGGCCGAGTCATGGCCGAAACTTACACCCGGCTTGGCTATCAGATTGTAGAGCTGCCGCTGGTAGGGATCGAGCAGCGCGCCGACTTCATCGCGGAACGTCTGCAAGCCGGGTGAAGCAGGCTAAAACTGTCGCATGTTTTGGGAGTTTCGCGACAAAGTCTATGAGTTCTTACTATCTCGCGTCATGCTTTCGGCCATCGTCACCAGCTCACGACAGACACGCTCCTTGAGCTTGGCCGGCAATGGCCGGTTGGACATTGCCTCGTGGACCCACAGGCCATCAGCAGCAAGACGGGCGACGAAGCGCGCGAGGGCTGCCGGATCGTCGTCGTCAGGAACCGGCGGCGACCAGCGGTCAAGAACGCCCTGCCATAAGGAATCAAGGTCCGGCTCGCCGGCGCTTTCCAGCATCATCAGAAGTTCGACGCGGCGGGCCATCTGCGCGCAGCTCTGGATATAGGCCGCATCGCGTTCGGCCGGCTCCACCGTGTCGGCTTTGCCGCCCGCGATCTTCTCCATGCCCGCCTCCCATTGGTCGGCAAGATGTTGGTGGGCCGCGAGGATAAGCGCCTCCCGCGACGGGAAGTGGTAGAGCAAGCCGCCGCGCGTCAGCCCGGTTTCGGCCGCAACGGCGTCGAAGGTGACAGCGGTAATGCCGTCACGCTCGACAATGGCGATGATCGCGTCGAGGATTTTCCTGCGATTGCTGGTCCGCATGATGCCCTCCGCGAACTAGGTCGTGAACCCATAAAAGTTGCGCGGGCGTGGGCATCCCTTTAGCTCTAAACGCATGGGCAAGCGCAGCGGCGTCATCGATCATGAGGAAGGTTTGGCCAAGCTGAGCCTGGTCGAACTGGATGAGGGGATTGACCGCTACCGGACGCGTCTGAAAATTGCGCCGACAAGCCAACTCTGCAAGTCGTTCGAAAGCCGCATCCACTGGCTGGAGCGGTATCGCGCAAAGCATCATTCTGACTGAGGTACGCAAATCGCTTTCACTGCCGGTCGATGTCTGATTCAGCATTGGCATGAGCCGATATGACCTAACCGATTTCGAGTGGCGCGTGATCGAGCCACTTTTGCCCAACAAACCAAGAGGCGTTCCACGTGTCGATGACCGCCGCGTCTTGAACGGCATCTTCTGGGTGCTGCGCTCTGGTGCTCCTTGGCGCGACCTTCCCGAACGCTATGGTCCGCGCACCACCTGCTACAACCGCTTCGTGCGATGGCGAAAAGCGGGTGTGTGGGATCGGATGATGGATGCCATCACCGTCGCTCACGATGGCGAAATCCAGATGATCGACAGCACTTCGGTTCGCGCGCACCAACAGGCCGCGACCGCAAAAAGGGGGATCGAGATCATTGTCTCGGTCGTTCCCGAGGCGGACTTTCAACCAAAATCCACGCGGTCGTCGATGGGCAAGGTCTCCCGATCCGACTGAGCCTGACCGCTGGGCAAAGCCATGACGGCCAAGCTGCTGACGGTTTGCTCGACCATGTTGGTGCCGGAACGATAGTGATGGCCGATAAGGCATATGATGCCGACCGCATCCGGGCGTCTCTCCGCGAAAGGGGCGCGTTCGCCAATATCCCGCCCAAGTCCAACCGCCGATCAAAACCGTATTTCAGCACTTGGCTCTATCGCGAGCGGAACCTCATCGAACGCTTCTTCTCCAAGCTGAAGCACTTCCGCCGGGTTGCTACCCGCTACGACAAGCTGGCCGAAAACTTCCTCGCCATGGTCCAACTCGCCTCAATGCGGCTGTGGTTGCGGGCTTATGAGTCTACGGCCTAGTGGGATGATGGATAGAGCGAGGATTGCGACCCCGGCCCGTAACGGCGCAGAAGAACCCCGGTCACGATCGCGCCGGCCGCCAATAGCGCAGCCCCGACATACATCACCACCAGATAGGCATTGTCGAAGGCAGCGGATGCAGCCGCGACGAGCGCCGGCCCGTTTGCCGTGTCTCCGGCCGCCAGCGTGAGAGCGGTGGCGATGTTGTCGCGCGCTTCCACGGGAGCGCCTTCGGGCAGGGCGATCCCGAGTGTATAGAGCGCCGAAAGCAGACTACCGAGAATGGCGACGGCGAGCAGGCCGCCGAACTCGTAGGACACTTCCTCGACCGAGGCGGCCATGCCGGCGCGATGCACGGGCGCGTTGCCGATGATGGCCGTGGACGCGACCGACGCAGCGGCTCCAAGCCCCGCGCCGGTCAGGAACATACCTGCAAGCACCCATCCCGTTCCCTGCGACAGTCCCCACGCCGTCAGCAGCACGGCGAGCGACCCCGCCCCAAGCCCTCCCGCGATCAGGTAGAGCAGGCCAATGCGGTGCAGCAGCGCGCCGCCGAGCAGCGCGGTCGGCAACGAGCCGATGGCGGCGGCGGAAACCAGCAAGCCGGCCTCCAGCGGGGAATAGCCGGCGACGAGTTGGAACCGCTGCGTCGTCACGAGCTGGATACCGCCCAAGGCGAACATCATCATGGCGGCGGCCAGCACGCCAGACGAAAAGGCCGGGTTGCGGAAAATCGAGAAGTCGAGCAGCGGAAACGGCAAGCGCGCTTGTCGCCGGACGAACAGGAAGCCCGCCGCTGCGGTGACGAGCAAGGCCGCGCTCAATACGGCCGAAGACGGATTGGCGCTGGCCGCGTCCTTGATTGCGATCACGAGCGCGGACAGCGCGGCCAATGCCAGAACTGATGACAGCAAGTCCCACGGCCGCGAGCCGTCGCCGGCGACCTTCGGCGCGACCAGCAGCGTCCCGATGAAAGCCGCGATCACCACCGGAACATTGATAAGGAAGACTGACCCCCACCAGAAATGTTCGAGCAGCAATCCCCCGATGATCGGGCCTATGGCGGCCCCCACGATCGAGATGGAACCCCATATGGCGATAGCGATGTTGCGCTCGCGCTCGACGGTGAAGGTGATGCGGATCAGGGCCAATGTGGCGGGCATCATGGCAGATGCCCCGATGGCGAGGAAGGCGCGGGCGGCGATCAGCACTTCCGGCGTGGGGGAGAACGCAGCCACGATGGACGCGATGCCGAACAGGACAAGGCCGGCGAGGAACATTGTGCGATGGCCGATGCGGTCGCCAAGCGTTCCGGCACCGAGCAGCAGGCCGGCCATGACCAGCGGATAGGCGTTGATGATCCATAGCCCCTGCGTGGTCGTCGCCCCGAGTTCGCGGGTGAGCGTCGGAAGGGCGGTATAGAGGACGGAGTTGTCGAGGGTGATGAGCAGCAGGCCGGCAGCCACCGTCACCAGCAAGAGCCATCGGTTTGAATGTGAGGCCGTCATTGGGAATCCATCCGGCTTGAGCAGCCGTCGCTATACATTCTAGATTGTAAAGTTTCAACTCAAAAAGCTCGGTCAGTTGTCGCGGAAATCCTAAGTTTCGCGACAAAATCGCCGGCGCTGATTTTTCAGGGAAAAATCTGTCGCAAAAGTCGCGTGCGAAAGTCGAACTTACGCGACAGATTTTTGCGACACGTCGCGGCCCGGAATCCGGGCCGCTGCGCACCAGGCGCAGGTTTCAGGAATTGCGCGACACCCTCACGGCTACCGCTGACGCGCCAGCCAGACCGTGCGCCCGCCGCAGTCGGCGTCTTCCACAACATGGGCCACAACATCAAAGCCGTTCCGGTCGAGCAGCAGGCGGTATTCGTCGGGGTCGAGGCTGGCATGATAGAGGGGTTCCCCTTCCAGCGTGCCGATCGCCTCGCCAAAGGCGGGACCACTTGTGAATAGCAATGGTGCCTCCGGTTCGGCATGGTCGCGGAAGATGGGGAACATCATGCGCTGATCGTGAGGCGCAAGGTGAAAGAAGCTGTCCCAAGCGATCAGCCCGCCATATCTCCGATCCAGTTTCAGCGAGCGCATATCCGCCACTTCCGCCGTTTCACCCGGCAGATTTGCCCGGAATAGGTCGATCATCTCGGGCGAGCTGTCCACGCCAGTAACCGGATGACCTCTGGCGGCAAGGTAACGGGCGATCGGCTCGCCCGATCCGCATCCAATGTCGAGCACGGCCGCCCCCTCGCCGCAGCATGTCGGCAAACCGCTCGATCCATGCGCGCTCCAACAACACCGTGCCGCGCGCGGTTGTCCATGCACCAGCATGGCGACGATAAAGGTCTATGATGCGGGCGGCCGCGTCGATCATGGTCTTACTGTCGATTTCCTGTTTCCGGTGTCGCGAAATTCCCAAAACCCGCGACAGTCGCACAATAGGGATTTTCGCGACGGGATGCACCCGCTAGATTCGGGCGGTGAGCATAGCAGCGAAAGCCCCTGCCCCATGATGATCGGATATGCGCGAGTCTCGACCGAGGGCCAGACCCTCGACCAGCAGCGCGCGGCGCTGAAGGCGGCGGGCTGCAAGCGCGTGTTCGAGGAAAAGGCATCCGGCGCGCAGCGCGGCCGCCCCGAGCTGGCGAAGTTGCTGGACCATTTGCAGCCGGGCAACGTGGTGACGGTGACGCGGCTGGATCGCCTCGCCCGATCAACGCGCGATCTTCTCGACATAGCCGAGCGGATCGGCCACGCCGAGGCCGGCTTGCGATCGCTGGCCGAGCCTTGGGCCGACACGACGACGCCGGCCGGGCGCATGGTGCTGACATTCTTCGCCGGCGTTGCCGAGTTCGAGCGCAGCTTGATCCATGAGCGCACGAGCGCCGGCCGAGCTGCGGCGAAGGCGAAGGGCGTTCGGTTCGGCCGCCCCCCTGCCCTGTCGGCCGAGCAGATCGCACACGCCCGCCAGCTCATCAGCGAGGACAAGAAGCCGGCCGAGGTTGCCCGGCTCTTGGGCGTTCATCGTGCGACGCTCTACCGGGCTTTAGAACGCAATGACGTGAATACGCATTGACGCAACTACGTTTAGTCGCCCGGCCCTAGAAGTAGTGCCTTTCGCGGTTCCTTCCGCAAGGGATTGCAGAATCGGGCGGCTTGCTCTTAGTTGTAAACATGAAGGAACGCGCGGAAGAGATTCGCAGGGGCGTTGCCGCCCACAGGGCGCGGCAGATCGCGGCCGGCCGCGTGGCGTTGAATACCTATGTTCCGGGCGAGCTTGTCGAGGCGATCGACAGGATCAAGGAGCAACGGGGCGTGTCAGCACGCGCCCCGATCATCGAGGAAGCGTTGAGGTTCTATATCGAAGCGAAGCAAGGGACATAACGGCAAAACGCCCGACCGCGCCAACGGTCGAGCGTTTTTGTAGGCCGTCAGACACACCGTAGATCAGGGGTCCGCTAACTCTCCCCTTATCTACGCTACAGCACTCCAATTCGCAAGATTGATTCTTGCGGAAACGGGAGTGCCGTGCCTGCCGTCCGCGCCGTCATGTCCTTCAAGTGGAAGGACGAGGGCATATGTTAGGGACGCACTACGCGGCCGCGATCGGCTGCGCGCGCGGGAACGCGCTTGATGAAATCATGCGGGAGGTCTGGACCCGATACGGCGCGGGCCAGCTCACCGACGACGAGGCCGGGCAGCTCACCGCGCTCGCCCATGAACGCCGGGCCATGTTGCGGGGATCAGGACAGACCGCGCTAGGGCTGATCTTCCCGCCCCCGGCCGCGCGCTGCCCGACACCAGTTCGCCGGCATAGTCATATCCGGGGGCGGTCGGAGGGCCGCATATGGCGGCCGACGACGCGCAAGGACGTGCAGGCGATCTTGAGGGCGGCCGAAATCTACAACGAGGACGGCTTGCGCCAGAAGGGCGAGCGCAGCGGGCCGCTCGGGTCGGTGGCGCTGGACGTGCTGCGGCTGTTCGTCAATCTCATCGACTTCCGCACCGGCCGGCTAGAGCCGTCAATCACCACGATCATGGATCGGCTAGGCCGGTCGCGCGATACGATCGTGCGGGCGCTGAAGAACCTGCGGGCGCATGGTTTCATCGACTGGCTGCGCCGCTACGAGCCGACCGGGAATGAGGGGCGCGGCCCACAGGTCCAGCAGGCGAGCAACGCCTATCGCCTGTCCCTGCCGGAAAAGGCCCGTCAGTTTCTCGGCCGGTTCGGCAAGGCCCCGCCCCCGCCTGCCGATCATGGACAGGATCAGCAGGCATGGAGCGAGGCAATCGACGCCTACAAGACCACCCTGCCCCTCGATGAGCGAACGCAGCTCGACGCTGGCGATAGTCCGCTCGGAAAGGCCCTCGTGATGCTGGCAAAGAGTGTGATGAAACGTGAGTCCGATAACCAGACTGAATCCCCATCTGATCTATATCTAAAAGGCGGAACATAAGCGGACGCCGCTGTGCGGGCCGCTTTCGCGGCCCTGCGGCGGTTCCGATCCGCTTATAGGGCGGATCGGGAAGCGGCACCCTCGCCACCTAATCCGCACCGCTCGCGCCTGCGGCCAGCGTCCTACGGGCTTTCGAGAGGGAGCGAGGGGCAAGGTCGGCGTTTAATTATTTACGTAAATACGTATTAACGTGTAAACGCATTACCTTGATAGAAGGCGATGGCGGCGGCCGGGAAAACGTGCTAGGCTGTACACAATTCAACACGCGGAGGCGATTCCATGACCGCCAGCACCACCATGACGATTCGGGTTAGGCCCGATGTGAAAGAAAAGCTCGACCGGATCGCGAACGACACGCAGCGAAGCAAATCCTTCCTCGCCGGCGAGGCCGTCGCCGCCTATGTCGATCGCGAGCTTGAAATCATTGACGGCATCAAGCGCGGCATGGCCGACGCAGCGGCCGGCCGCGTGATCCCCCATGATGAGGCGATGGCGGAAATCTATGCCGTCATCGAGGAAGCCAAAGCCGAAAAGCAAGCGGGCAAGGCGTGAAGCGGTCGGTCACATGGTCCCGCGAGGCGCTGGACGACATCAAGGTGCAGGTTAAGCACATCGCCAAAGATAGCCCGCCTGCCGCCACGCGGGTTGCGGATCGGATTCGAGACGCGGGCAAGGCCCTTGGGGACATGGCAACGGGCCGGCCCGGTCGCGTGACAGGAACCTACGAGAAGTCCGTCGCGCGCCTGCCCTATATCATCGCTTATGAGCTGCGGGATATGGCGGGCCGGGAAAGCGTTGTGATCGTGCGCGTCATCCACACGTCGCTGGATTGGCAACCCGAGGAATGGCCGCACTAGCTTAAAGACGTAGTAACGTCTCTAGCTATATTCTTGAATACGTATTCACGCAAAGAAGGATTAACGCATGAACGTCATTGCGTTTTTGAGCCAGAAGGGCGGGAGCGGAAAAACCACGCTTTCGGTTCATACCGCCGTGGCGGCCGAGGCGACCGGCGAACGGGTTTGCGTCATCGACGCGGACCCACAGGAGAGCGCGACCGCATGGGCGAACGCGCGGGAAGCCGGAACGCCGATCGTCGCCACGGCACAGGCCGGGGAGCTGGACGCCGCGCTTAGGGCGGCCGAGGGCGAGGGCATGACCTTGGCCGTAGTGGACGCCCCGCCCCATGCCGCCCCGGCGGCCGGCCAGATCGCCCGAAGGTCGGAGCTGGTCTTGATTCCGGTCCGACCGTCCGCGTTTGACCTCGCTGCCGTCCCGGCCGCCGTCGAGATCGTGGTGGCCGCGAAGGTGCGCGGCGCGTTCGTCCTGTCCGCCTGCCCGTTCCGTGCGCCCGAGATCGGGGAGACGCGCGCGGCGTTGGAAGCCTACGGACTGCCGATCGTTCCCGGCGAGATTACCGACCGGCGCGCGTTTGCCCGCGCCGTCACGACCGGCAGCGCCGTGACGGAGTTCGAGGCCGAAGGGAAAGCAGCGGA
>NZ_LSIX01000093.1:0-344 GCF_001556475.1 Methylobacterium sp. CCH5-D2
CCGCCGAGGACGCGGTCGCGGCCCTGCGCTGGATCGCCGCGGAGGCCGGCAGGCTCGGGCTCGACCCGGCCCGGCTCGCGGTCGGCGGCGACAGTGCCGGGGGCAGCCTCGCGGCCGTCGCGGCGATCGCGGCGCGCGACGCCGGCCTGGCCCTGCGCGGGCAGGTGCTGATCTACCCGAGCACCGACAACCGCCTCGATCCGGACCTCTACCCCTCCCGCCGCCGCAACGCGGCGGTGCCGCCGCTGACCTGGGAGATGGTGCGCTATTTCCACGCCCGGCACATGCCCGACCCGAGCCTCGCCCTCGACTGGCGGACCTCGCCGATCCTCGTGCCGGACGCC
>NZ_LSIX01000940.1:0-847 GCF_001556475.1 Methylobacterium sp. CCH5-D2
AGCTTGCGGGCGACCTCGGAGCCGATGCGCTCCTGCGCTTCTTCCGTCGAGCCGCCGATATGCGGGGTGAGGATCACGTTGGGCAGGCCCTGCAGGGGCGTCACGAAGCGCTCGGCGTTCGAGCCCGGCTCCTTCGGGAACACGTCCACCGCCGCCCCCGCCAGATGACCGTCGCGCAGCGCCGCGGCCAGGGCGTCGAGGTCCACCACCGTGCCGCGCGCGTTGTTGATCAGGTACGCCCCCCGCTTCATCCGCGCGATCTCGGAGGCCCCGATCATGTTGGCGGTCGCCTCCGTCTCCGGCACGTGCAGCGAGACCACGTCCGCCTGGGCGAGCAGCTCGCCCAGGCTCTCCACCGGCTCGGTGTTGCCGTGGCGCAGCCGGTCGGTGTGGTCGTAGAAGATCACCCGCATGCCCATCGCTTCCGCCAGCGTCGAGAGCTGCGTGCCGATGTTGCCGTAGCCCACGATGCCCAGCGTCTTGCCGCGCACCTCGACCGAGCCGATGGCCGACTTGTCCCACTCCCCCGCATGCGCGCCCACCGAGCGGGGCGTGATGCGGCGCAAGAGCATCACGATCTCGCCGATGACGAGTTCGGCCACCGAGCGCGTGTTGGAGAAGGGCGCGTTGAAGACCGGGATGCCGCGCCCGCGCGCGGCCGGCAGATCGACCTGGTTGGTGCCCACCGAGAAGCAGCCCACCGCCAGAAGCCGGTCGGCGGCCGCGAACGCCGCCTCGTCGAGCTGGGTGCGCGAGCGGATGCCCAGGATGTGCACGCCGCGCAGCGCCGCGTGCAGCGCCTCGCGGTCGAGCGCCTTCGGCAGACGCACCAGGTTCGTGTAGCCCG
>NZ_LSIX01000941.1:0-2842 GCF_001556475.1 Methylobacterium sp. CCH5-D2
GCGAGGTCCACCCCCGCCACGCGCCCGCCCGAGACCGCGAGGCGGGCGACCTCGGCACCGTAGCGCAGGCGCGCGCCCCGCTCCGCGGCGAGGTCCGCCACCGCGCGGGCGAGCGCGCTCAGGCCCCCGTCCACGGTCCAGACGCCCGCCTGCTCGACATGGGCCACCAGCATCAGCGTGGCGGGCGCCTCGAAGGGCGAGGAGCCGCAATAGGTCGCGTAGCGGGCAAACAGCTGGCGCAGGCGCGGATCGCGAAAATCCTCGGCCAGCGCCGACCACAGGGTGGCGAAGGGCTGGATCCGCCAGAGCCGCGGCAGGCCCCAGGGCCCGATCCGCAGCGCGAGGTCCACGGCGCTCGGCCGGTCGTCGCGGATGAAGGGGCCCTCCAGCGTCTCGTAGACCTCGCGCGAGCGGGCGCAGAAGCGGCGATAGCCCTCCGCCTCGCGGGGGCCCGCGAAGGCCCGGATCGCGTCCACGGAGGCGTCGATGTCGGCGAAGAGGTCGAGCCGCGCGCCGTCCTCCCAGGCGTGGCGGGCCAGCAACCGCGCCGGGCTGAGCCGCACGCGGGCGCCAAGATCCGCGCCGCAATCGCGGAACAGCTCCTCGAACACCCAGCGCATGGTGAGGACGGTGGGGCCGGCCTCCACGGCGAGCCCGCCGACGTCGAGGCTGCGCATCTTGCCGCCGGGCGCGCGCGCGCGCTCCAGCACGGTCACGTCCAGGCCGGCTTGCGCCAGGCGGGCGGCGGCGGCGAGCCCGCCGATCCCGGCGCCGATCACCGCGACGCGCATCGGGGCCCAGCCCGTAATCTCCCTCCCCCCGCAGAGGGGGGAGGGAGGATCGCGCGCGGGCTGTCTGCCCGGGATGTCGGAACACCGCAGGGGAAAAGGCCGGACGCCGCTCCCCACCGGCGAGGCCGGGCGCAGCGTCGGGACCGCACCGGGCGGGCTGTCTGCATCGGCCGGCTCCGCTCGGCGCGTCCAGCACGCGCCACAGGAGAACAGGCTTGATCCCGGCCCCCGGCAATGTCAACATATCTTGACACTTGCTTCGTCACAACAAATGGACAGGGAGTGGCACCATGGATCCCGGTCGACGGATCGAGACGGCTCTCGAGGTGGCGGTGTCCTCGGCGGAGGCGCCCGGCGCGCCGCCGCTGCTGGCCGAGGCGATCCGCTACGCTGTCTTCCCCGGTGGACACCGCATCCGGCCGCGCCTCTGCCTCGCGGTGGCACGGGCCTGCGGCGACGACGACCCGGAGGCCGCGGACGCGGCCGCCGTGGCGATCGAGCTGCTGCACTGCGCCTCCCTGGTCCACGACGACCTGCCCTGCTTCGACGACGCCCCGCTGCGCCGCGGCAAGCCGGCCGTCCACGTGGCCTACGGCCCGGCGCTCGCGGTGCTCACCGGGGACGCGCTGATCGTGGCGGCCTTCGAGGCGCTCGCCCGCGGCGCGGCGCGCCGCCCGGCCCGGCTCGCGGGCCTCGTCGGGCTGATCGCCCGCGCGGCCGGCGCCCCCCACGGCATCGTGGCGGGGCAGGCCTGGGAATCGGAGGCGCACGTGGCGCTCTCCGACTACCAGCAGGCCAAGACCGGCGCGCTCTTCGCCGCCGCCACGGTGGCGGGCGCGGCCGCCGCGGGCGCCCGGCCGCTGCCCTGGCGGCTGCTCGGCGAGTGCCTGGGCGAGGCCTACCAGGTCGCCGACGACCTGCGCGACGTCGCCTGCCGCCAGGAGGAGATCGGCAAGCCGGCCGGGCGCGACGTGACGCTCGGGCGGCCCAACGCCGCCGCGCTGCTGGGGCTGCCCGGCGCGCTCGCCCGGCTGGAGCGGCTCTCGGCGGAGGCGGTCGCGGTGATCCCGGACTGCCCCGGGGGCGATGCGCTGCGCGTCGAGATCGAGGCGCAGACGCGGCTGTTCCTGCCCGAACGCTTGCGCGCCGCCGCGCCTCTCGGCGCAGAGGCGCGCGCCGACGCGGCGGCCTGATGGGCGCCGGGGCCGCCCCGGCCTCGCCGCTGCCCCCGGCCCGGCCCGCGCGCTGGCTGGGCCCCTGGCGCGAGCGCTGGCTCGCGCGCTGGCTCTCCTGGCGCAACGCCCGCATCGCCAGCCCGGCCTTCCAGCGCTGGGCGGCGGGTTTCCCGCTGACGCGGCGGGTGGCACGGACCGAGACCCGGGCCCTGTTCGACCTCTGCGCCGGCTTCGTCTACGCGCAGGTGCTGTTCGCCTGCGTGCAGCTCGACCTGTTCCGCATCCTGGCGGCCGGGCCGCAGGAGAGCGACGCGCTGGCCCGGCGCCTCGGGCTGCCGCCCGAGCGGGCACTGGTGCTGCTGCGGGCCGCCGCCTCCCTGAGGCTGCTGCGGGCGCTGCCGGACGGGCGCTTCGCGCTGGCCGACCTCGGCGCGGCGCTCATCGGCAACCCGGGCGTCGCCCGGATGATCGAGCACCACGCCCTGCTCTACGCCGACCTCGCCGACCCGGTGGCGCTGCTGCGGGGGCAGGGCGGGACGACGCAGCTCGCCGGCTACTGGCCCTACGCGGCCGAATCGGCCGGAGCCGCGGCCGAATCGGCCGGAGCCGCGGCCGGATGCGCGGCCGGGCAGGCGGGGGAGGGCGCGCTCGCACCCGAGGCCGTCGCGCCCTACGGCGGGCTGATGGCGGCCTCGCAGGCGCTGATCGCCGAGGACGTGCTGGAAGCCTACCCGTTCCGGCGGCACCGGCAGCTGCTCGATGTCGGGGGCGGGGAGGGGGCCTTCCTGGCGGCGGTGGCCCCGCACGCGCCCGGCCTGCGGCTCGGCCTGTTCGACCTGCCGGCGGTGGCCGGACGGGCGGCGGAGCGCCTGGAGG
>NZ_LSIX01000942.1:0-1134 GCF_001556475.1 Methylobacterium sp. CCH5-D2
GCGCAGGCCCGCCTCGCCGCGGGCGATCAGGCCGACGTTCCAGCCGTGGCGCGCGAATTCCCGGGCGATGGCGCGGCCCACGCCCGCGCTCGCTCCCGTGACCACGACGGTGCGTCCCCTGTCTCGTCCGGGCATCGCTCTCCCCGCATCCCCCCGCGGCCCCCCGGGCCGCTCCGGAGCGGGAACGCCCGACATCCCCGATCTTTCCCCCACGCCGATCTCGGACGGGGAGGGGGCCCGCGTTGCCTCTGCGCGGAGCACCGGCCTATAACCGGCCGATTCGCACCCGTGCGGCGTCGAGGGCCCGGGATCCGGTCTCTCCGCCGCGGCAGACAGCCCGAAGAGACATGGCCGGCCATTCCCAGTTCAAGAACATCATGCACCGCAAGGGCCGCGTCGATGCGGTCCGCTCGAAGGTGTTCGGCAAGCTCGCCCGCGAGATCACGGTGGCGGCCAAGCTCGGCACGCCGGACCCGGCGATGAACCCGCGCCTGCGGGCGGCCATCCTGGCCGCCCGCGCCGAGAACATGCCCAAGGACAACATCGAGCGCGCCATCAAGAAGGCGGCGGGCGCCGAGGGCGAGAACTACGAGGAGATCCGCTACGAGGGCTACGGCCCGGGCGGCGCCGCGCTGATCGTCGAGGCGCAGACCGACAACCGCAACCGCACGGCCTCCGACGTGCGCTCGGCCTTCACCAAGTCCGGCGGCAGCCTCGCGGAGACGGGCGCGGTGGCCTTCATGTTCGACCGGGTCGGCGTCATCGCCTTTCCGGCCTCGGTCGCCGACGCCGACACGATGCTGGAGGCGGCGATCGAGGCGGGCGCTGACGACGTGCGCTCGGACGAGAACGGCCACGAGGTGACCTGCGCGCAGGACGCCTACGGCGAGGTCGGCAAGGCGCTGGAAGCCCGCTTCGGCGAGCCCGCCCGCACGGGCCTCGTCTGGAAGGCCCAGAACACGATCGATGTCGACGACGAGACCGGCGAGAAGCTGGTCCGCCTCGTCGAGGTGATCGAGGACCAGGACGACGTGCAGAACGTCTACGTCAACTTCGCGCTCTCCGAGGCGCTGATGGCCAAGCTCGAGGCCTGAGCGGCCGGGACCGCCTCTCCCCGCGCGCCGGGAGAGGCGG
>NZ_LSIX01000943.1:0-14192 GCF_001556475.1 Methylobacterium sp. CCH5-D2
GCAGGAACAGGCCGAGCAGGCGGGGAAGGCGCGGCCGGCGGAGCGCTTGGCCGAGGCCGGCGAGCACCCGCAGCGGCGCCTCGTGCAGGTACTCCGGCAGGTAGGCGACCGGCGCGGCGATGCGCGCGTGCATCGGGTGGCGGTCCCGCTCGGTCGGGCGGCGCAGCGACCAGATCGCGAGCGGCAGGCCGCGCGCCTCCAGCGCCAGCAATTCCTGCGCGACGAAGGTCTCCGACAGGCGCGGGTAGCCCTTCACCACCACGGCGATGCGGGGCGCGCTCACAGGGCCTCCGCGACGGACAGCGGCCGGCCGGCGGTGAGCGCCCGCACCCGGTCGGCGACGACGCCCAGCCCGTCGAGCAGGCCCGGCAGCACGACCCGCGAGGGGGCGGGCTGGTCCGGCAAGGCGCGGAGCGCCGCGGCCATGCGCCCCGGCGCGCGCCCCCCGGCCTCCGAGAGCACGCGCACCAGCCCGAGCGCCTCGGCCGAGCGCGCCCGGATCTCCTGCTCGCGCCGGGGCTCGGTGCGCGGCACCAGGAGCGCCGGCCGGTCGAAGGAGAGGATCTCGCAGAAGGTGTTGTAGCCGCCCATCGCCACCACACCCGCGGCCCGGCCGATCAGCAGCTCGATCTGCGCGTCGAAGGTGATCGCCGCGAGCCGTCCCGGCAGGCGCTCGATCCGCGCCAGGAAATCCCTTCGCGCGGCCGCGTCCAGGAACGGGCCGAAGGCGACGAGCGCCGGCAGCGGGATGCCGGGATCGGCCTCGTAGGCGGCGATCACCCAGTCGATCAGCGCCGCGCCGTCGCCGCCCCCGCCCGGCGTGACGAGCAGGAAGGGAGCGCCCGCGAGCCCGGGCTCGCGCCGGGCGGGATCCGGCCGCGGCAGGGCGCGGCGCAGATAGCCCGTGTAGATCAGGCGGCGCTCGACGTCCGTCCCGAGGCCGAGCCCCGCCAGCGGCCGGTGCAGGCGCGGCACGCCGTAGACCCAGACCTCGTCGTAGTGGCGCTCCAGCACCGCGCCCGCGCCCTTGCGGGCCCACTCGGCGGCCAGCCGCGCGGGGTCGTCGAGCACGTCGCGCAGGCCCAGCACCGGGCGGCAGCCGCGCGCGGGCGCGCGCTCCAGCACCGGCAGCATCTCGCCGTGGAAGCCCGCCGGCTCCTTGTCCACCACGACGAGGTGCGGCCGGAACGCCTCGAAGGTGCGCAGGATGATCTCCCGGCGGGCCGCGACCGTCTCGTCGAGCGGGATCGCCGGGTCGCGGCTCGCATAGGCCCCGTCCGGGCGCTTCGTCACCGCGGGCACCGCCACGGCCGTGACGCCCGGCGTCGGCGCGAAGCGGTCGAGCACCGGCGAGCCCGAGACGATCGCGACCTGCGCCCGCGCGCCCCGCACGATCGCCTCGGCGAGGGTGCGCGCGCGGCGCAGATGCCCGAGCCCGAAGGTGTCGTGGCTGTAGATCAGCACCCGGCACGGAGGCTCCGGGCCGAACCCTGCCGGAGATGGACGCGACGCGATCAACGGGTGTCTCCCCAGCCGGAGCGCGAGAGCCTGTTCGCACACCCTGTGCCGTCGTGCCAAATGCGTCCGCGGCGGGGCATGCGTGCCGCGCGAGGTGAGGCACGGTTCGGACAGGTGATGATGCGCGCGTTGGAGCCGAAGCTGTTCGGGTACATCTGGCGCTACTCGCGGCGCGACCAGCTCGCGATCTGCATCGTGGTCCTCGCCTCTCTGCCGTTCTACTTCGCCTCGCTCGATCTGCCCCGGCGCATCGTCAACGACGCCATCACCGGCAAGGCCTTCGAGCGGGGCAACGCGACCGCCCCCTTCCTCGGCCTCACCGTGCACTGGCCGGGCTGGCTCGGCGGGGGCGAGAGCCGGATCTTCTCCGGCTTCGAGGTCGGGCGGACCGAGCTGCTCCTCGGCCTGTCCGGCCTGTTCCTCGCCCTCGTGCTGATCAACGGCGCGTTCAAGTTCTGGATCAACCTGCAGAAGGGGGTGCTCGGCGAGCGCATGCTGCGGCGCCTGCGCTTCCAGCTCTTCTCGCTGATGCTGCGCTTCACCCCGGAGACGCAAGGGGAGGTGAAGGCCTCCGAGACCGCCACCATCATCCGCGACGAGGTCGAGCCGATCGGCAGCTTCATCGGCGACGCGATCGTGGTGCCGGTCTTCCTGGGAACGCAGGCCGCGACCGCGCTCGCCTTCATCCTGATGCAGAACGTCTGGCTCGGCCTCGTCGCGGGCGGCATGGTGGGCGTGCAGATGGTGGTGATCCCGCGGCTCAGGCGCGAGATCATCCGGCTGAGCCGGCGCCGCCAGCTCGCCTCGCGCACCTTCGCGGGCCGGGTCGGCGAGGTGCTGGAGGGGCTGGAGACCGTCACCGCCAATGCCGCGGGGCGCTGGGAGCGGGCCGAGATCGGGGGGCGGCTCCACGGCCTCTACGACCTGCGCCTGCGGATCTACCGGCGGAAATTCGCGGTCAAGTACCTGAACAACCTGCTGGCCCAGGTCACGCCGTTCCTGTTCTACGCGATCGGCGGCCTGTTCGCGCTCAAGGGCCAGCTCGACATCGGGCAGCTGGTCGCGGTGCTCGCCGCCTACCGGGACCTGCCGCCGCCCTTGAAGGAGTTGATCGACTGGGACCAGCAGCGCCTCGACGTCGAGGTGAAGTACGAGACCGTGGCGGCCCATTTCGCGCCCCACCGCCTGCGCCCGGCCGAGCCGTCGCTGGAGGCGGAGCCGCCCCATCTCGTGGGGCCGCTCACCACCGAGGGGCTGTCCCTGCGCGACCCGCAGGGGGGCCGCGGCATCGAGATCGCGGATCTCAGCCTGGACCTGCCGGCGCGGGCCGCGCTGGTCTCGCCCGGGAGCGGCCTCGCGCGCCAGCTCGCCCAGGCGATCGCCGGCCTCGTGCCGCCGCAGGCCGGCGCGCTGCGGGCGGGCAGCCAGGATCTGATGGCCCTGCCGGCCGAGGCGCGCGCGCGGCGCATCGCCTATTGCGGCCCGGTGCCGGTGCTGTTCCCGGGCTCGCTGCGGGACAACCTGCTCTACGGCCTGCGCTGGCGGGCGAAGGCAGGCGCCCTCCAGCGCCAGCTGGGCCGCCGGGACCGCTACCTGGCCGAGGCCCTGCGCACCGGCAATCCGGTCGAGACGGCGGACGATCCCTGGATCGACTGCACGGCGCTCGGCCTGCCCGATGCCGACGCCCTCGACGCCCGCATGCTCGACCTGCTCGGGCGGCTCGGCATGGAGGACGACCTCTACCGCTTCGGTCTGCAGGCGCTGAGTTCCGTCACCCATGACACCCCGGCGGGCATGCGCATGATCCAGGCACGCGACTACCTGCGTCGGCACTTCGCGGAGGCCGGCATGGCCGGGCTGGTGATCCCGTTCGCGCAGGGCAGCTACAACCCCCAGGCGACGGTCGCCGAGAACCTGCTGTTCGGCGTGCCGCGCGATCCCCGCCTGAAGGGCCCGGCGCTCGCCACCGACCCGCGCTTCCGCGCGGCGCTGGCCCGCGCCGGGCTCCTCGACGACCTCGCGGCGATGGGCGTGCGCCTCGCCCGCGGCCTGATCGAGATCTTCCGCGATCTGCCGCCCGGCCACCCCCTGTTCCGGCGCTTCTCGCTGATCGATCCGGACGAACTGCCCGACCTCACCCAGCGGCTCGCCGGCATCCGCGGCGACGGGCGCCTGTCGCAACCCGACAACGAGACCTTCCTGGCGCTCACCCTGCCCTATATCGAGCCGCGCCAGCGCCTCGGCCTGCTCACGCCGGCGATGCGGAGCCGCATCGTCGGCGCCCGCTTCTTCGTGCAGCAGGCCCTGCAGGGTCCCGACGGCCATGGGATCGAGCCCTACGACCCGGCCCGGATCAACCCGCTCGCCTCCGTCCTGGACAACCTGCTGTTCGGCCGCATCGACGTGGCGCGCATGCACGGCGAGGTCGAGATCCAGAGCCAGGTACGCGCCGCCGTGCGGGCCTTCGACCTAGAGGCGGGCATCCGCCGCCGCGGACTCGAATTCGAGGTCGGCAACCGCGGCCGCCACCTCTCCGCCCGGCAGCAGGCCGCGGTCGATCTCGTGCGCGCCCTGCTGCGCCGGCCCGACATCCTGCTGGTGGACGGTACTGCGGCAGCCCTCGAGGGCGGGCTGGGGCGACTCGTCGCCGCGCTCGACCCGGATATGGCGGAGACGAGCCTCATCGCGGTCGCGGGCCCGGGCGAGGCGGCGTGCCTGCCCGAGCAGGTCACCGTCGCCCGCGCCGGGGAGACGCGGACGATGGAGCCTGCGGTCGCTTCCGGATGAGCGGCTCGGCTACCGCGCATCCCCTCGCCCCGCTTGCGGGGAGAGGGGATGCATCGGCTACCCAATCGTTTGCCCGGATCCCGCCTCACTCCCGCGCCCAGGGCGCCGCGGCGAGCACCCGCTGCAGGAAGCCCATCAGCGCCGTGACGCGAGCCGGGCGCGGATCGCCCGGCGGGGTGACGAGGTGGAGCGCGATCGGGGGCGGAGCCCAGCCGGGCAGGACCCGCTCGAGGCGTCCGCTGCGCAGATCCTCCCAGATCATGAAGTCCGGCTGGACCGCGAGGCCGAGACCGGCCCGGAGCGCGGGGGTCAGCGCGTCGGCGTTGTTCGCGCGCAGCTGGCCGGCGGGCACCACGCTCACCTCCGCGCCGGCCGCATCGCGGAAGCGCCAGCGGTCCGGGCTCGGCAGGTAGGCGTAGCCGAGGCAGGCGTGCCGGACGAGGTCGTCCGGATGCTCCGGCCGGCCGCGGCTCTCGAGATAGGCCGGCGCCGCCACGAGCGAGCGGTGGACCGGGCAGAGCCGACGGGCACGCAGCGAGGAATCGGGCAGCGCCGCGATGCGCAGGCCGATGTCGAAGCCCCCGCCGACCAGATCGACCTGCTGGTCGGAGAGGTGGAGATCGACGCAGACCTGCGGGTGCTCGGCCAGGAAGTCCGGCAACCGGGGCGCCACGTGCAGCACCCCGAAGGACATCGGCGCGGCGAGCCGCACCAGCCCCTGCGGCACCGCCGCCCCCGCGATCGCCCGCGCCTCCGCCGTCTCGCCGGCCGCGAGGATCCGCGCGGCGTCCTCCCGGGCCGCCCGGCCCGCCTCGGTGAGCGCCAGCCGGCGCGAGGTGCGGTTGAACAGGCGCGCGCCGATCCGCGCCTCCAGCCGGCTCACCGCCTTCGAGACCGTGGCCTTCGACAGGCCGAGATCCTCGGCGGCGCGGCTCAGCGAGCCCGCCTCCGCCACCCTGGCGAAGACGGCCCAGGCCTCGAAATCGGGAAGGCGCATCGGCTGGATCCGGAAACGATGGTTTTCCAGTGTTTCCATTTATAGGCGGGCCGGCAAGCCTCAGATTGTCCCCATCGAGAACGGCGCGACGCGCCCAGGCGAGAACGGCGCGACGCGCCCGGAATGGAGACGATCATGTCCGAGAACGGCATCCACCATGTCACGGCGCTCAGCGGCCCGGCCGCGCGCAACGTGGACTTCTACACCCGCGTCCTCGGCCTGCGGCTCGTGAAGAAGACCGTGAACTTCGACGATCCGGGCACCTACCACCTCTATTACGGCGACGGATCCGGTACGCCGGGCACGATCCTGACCTTCTTCCCCATCGCCCATGCAGGCCCGGGCCGGGTCGGGATCGGCGAGACGCAGGAGACCGCCTTCCGGGTGCCGCGCGCCTCGCTCGGCTGGTGGACGCACCGGCTCGTCGCCGAGGGCGTGCGCCACGAGGCGCTGGTGCAGGTCTTCGGCGAGTCGACGCTGCGCTTCCGCGATCCGGACGGGATGATGCTGGCCCTCGTGGGCGTCGCGGGCGCCGAGGACGAGCCCGCCTTCGCGGACGGGATCCCGGCCGAGCACGCGATCCGGGGCTTCCACGGCGTCACGCTGCTGCTCGCCGAGGCCGGCCCGACCGCCGCGATCCTCGAAGGTGTGTTCGGCTTCCGCGAGACCGGCCGCGAGGGCTCGGCGATCCGGCTGGAGAGCGGGGCCAAGGACGGCGGCCCGAAGATCGGCGGTGCCGTGACGCTCCGGGCGGTCGGCCAGTTCCTGCCCGGACGGGCGGGGGCCGGCTCGGTCCACCACGTCGCCTTCCGGGCGGCCGACGACGCCGAGCAGGCCGCGATGGCCGAGCGGCTCGCGTCGGAGCACGGGCTTAGCGTCACCGAGCAGCGCGACCGCAACTACTTCCGCTCGGTCTACTTCCGCGAGCCCGGCGGCGTGCTGTTCGAGATCGCCACCGACGCGCCGGGCTTCGCGGTCGACGAGCCGGCCGAGAGCCTGGGGCAGGCCCTGAAGCTGCCGCCGCACCTCGAACCGCACCGCGCCTCCATCGAGGCGGTGCTGCCCGCGGTCGCCTGATCGCAACGCCAGACCAAGGAGGTCGCCATGACCACGAGAGATCTCGGCCTGATCCACCGCTTCGAGCCGGGCGCGCCGGACCGCGCTCCGCTCCTCCTCCTGCACGGCACCGGCGGCGACGAGGGCGACCTGCTGCCGCTCGGCCGGATGGTGGCGCCCGGCGCCCCCCTCCTCTCGCCGCGCGGGGCCGTGCTGGAGAACGGCATGCCGCGCTTCTTCCGGCGCCTCGCCGAGGGCGTCTTCGACGAGGCGGACCTGCGCCGCCGCGCCCACGAGCTGGCCGACTTCGTGGCCGCCGCGCGGACGGCCTACGGGATCGGCGCGCCGGTCGCGCTCGGCTTCTCGAACGGGGCCAACATCGCCGCCGCCACGCTGCTGCTGCGCCCCGAGACTTTCGCGGGCGCGGTGCTCCTGCGGCCGATGCTGCCCTTCGGGGAGGCCGAAGCCGGGGCCGACCTCGCGGGCCGGCCGGTGCTGATGCTGTCCGGTGCCCTCGATCCGATTGTACCGGAGGCGAGCGCGGCCGCGCTCGCCGACCGGCTCGCCCGGGCCGGCGCCGCGGTCGAGCACCGCCGCCTTCCCGCCGGGCACGGCCTGTCCCAGGCGGACGTCGCCGAGGCGCAGGCCTGGCTGGGGCGGGCCGCCATCCCGGCGGCGGCGTAGGACCGGGGTCGCGCGAGGAGCGAACGAACCGCCGCGCCGGGGGTTCTCCGACCGGGCGGCCCGCCTCCGGGCCGCCCGGCACCCAAGGAGGCCCGGAGATGAGCGCGGCCATCGAACGCCGGATCCTCGATCGCCTGATCGCCCTCGGACGGGCGACGGGGCGGATCTCGTCGGAGGAACTGCGCGCGCACCTGCCCACCGCGACCATGACGGCCGAGGACATCGCGCTCGTGGTGCTGGAACTGGAGGAGGCGGGCGTCGAGGTGGAGTTCGAGGGGCCGCTGGAGGCCGCCGGGCGCCCCCACCCGGTCCGGCCCGTCGCCGAGCTGCCGCCGCTCCCAACGGCCCCGGCCGTCGCGGTGGCGTCTGCCCCGACGGCGCGGGCCGCGGCTGCGCCCGCCTCCGCCCCCGCGGCGGCGGCGAGATCCGGCCCCGGGCCGGCCGGCGGCGGGGTGACGGCGACCCGCGCCGTGCTCGCGGCCGGTGCGCTCACCGTGCTGGTGATCGTGGTGGTCTTGCTGCTCGTCCGGCGCTGAGCGTCGGGCGAAGGAGCGCGGGCCCTACTTGCGCGACGCCATCAGGTCGTGCGTCAGCACGGTCAGCTTGCCGATCAGGCCGGTGATGTCGCTGCGCTGGCAGGACCACTGCGTTCCGACCGCCTGCCCGTCCGAGGAGACCGACACGACGGCGACCGAGCGCAGCTTGCCCTCGCGGGCGAGCTTCAGCTGTTCCTGGAGCACGTCGATCATCGAGGCGATGTTCTCGTCCGCCTCGACAGTCGCGAGCTGGGCCGGGAACGGGACCACCGGCGCCGTCGAGGCTTGTTCACGCTTGCTCATCGCCGGACCTCTTGAACTCTGCTGCGATCTGCTCCGCCCTTTTACAGGTCAGTGTGGGCGCAGTGTGGCTGATCGCGGGCGGACGGCGTCATTCGTCCGCGGTGTGGCCCTTCGGCAACGAACAGGCCATCGGAAGAACGCGGGGCCGGCCGCGGAACGGCCAAGGTTGATAACGCGAACTCAAGCGGAACATTTAACCCGTCGTTAACCATCGGAGCGCGATGGTGCCCTCAGAACGGAGAGGGAACATCGATGCCCCGGACTGCCCAGCCGCTCGAGGAAGCCCGCCGCCAGGGTGCCTGCGCCGGCTTCGCCGCGAGCTTCCGCACCCGCTACAGCGCGGTCGCCGCCGAGCCCCTGCCGGCCACGCATGTCGATCTGATCCTGGCCCTTCGGCGGCAGGAGCGCGAGCGCGCCCGGGGCGCCGACCGCCATTGACGGAGTCGGTCGCAGACCGCTGTTTCCCAGTCGAGCGCTGTGAAATGCGGGGGTTTTGAGGGGGCAGCCAAGTTTTGGCCAGATTCCACGTATGTCTTGATCGCGGGGGTAACGAGTAAGGAGGCCGCGATGGTGGTCCTCGACCCGCGTACCGGTCGGCTGGTCTCGATCAGCCTGGGCGTCCAGCCCGAGAGTCGCACCGGTCCCGCCGCACCCCGGCCTGCCCGTCCGCCGAGCGCATGGCCGTCGCATCATCAGGATTCGCATCTCCGAGAATCTCACCGACAGGAGCCTCCGGACACTCCGGCGGACCGCCTGCGGACCCGCCGCGAGGGGGCTTGAGCCCCACGGGCTTTGTCCGGGCCCTCGCGTCCGCCTATCCTCCCCGGGACCTGACGGCAGGCCGGATCCGCGAACCGTGGCGCCCCGCTTCTACCTCGACCTGATCGACGGGGACGAGACCGTCCCGGACGAGGGCGGACTGGAGACCTCCGACCTCGACGCGGCCACGGCCCACGCCCAGGACGTGCTCCGCGAGATCCGCATGGCCGGCCGCCTCACGGGGGCCCATGGGCCCTGGGAGATCGTGATCCGCGACGCGCGGGGCCGGCCGCTCCGGCGCATCGCGGTGTCGTGAGGCGGCGATCCGCTCAGCCCGGCCCGGTCGCGAGGGCGAATCCTTCGTCCTGCCAGCCGGTGAGGCCGCCGATCATCAGCTTGACCGGACGCCCGCAGCGGGCGAGCCGCAGGGCGGCCTTGTCGGCCCCGTTGCAGTGCGGGCCGGCGCAGTAGACGACGAACAGGGTGTCGGCCGCCCAGGCCGCCATCCGCTCGGGCGTGATCGCCCGGTGCGGCAGGTTCAGCGCGCCCGGAACGTGGCCCCGCGCGAAGGCGGCCGGGCCGCGGGCGTCGAGGAGCACGAAATCGGGCGCTCCTCCTGCGAGGGCGGCGTGGACGTCGTCGCAGTCGGTCTCCAGCGCGAGGCGGCGGGCGAAATGCGCCTCGGCCTCGATGGCGGGGGCGGGCGAGGTCTCGGTGACGCGGCTTGCGGTCTGGCTTCCCACGGCGTGTCTCCTGTGCCGGTTGCAGGGCCAGGATGCGGCGTGGGATGAGGGGGCGTGAGCGCCGCTCCCGCCGATCCGCGTCAAGATCATGCCAAACGCTTGTCCCGACCGGCTCGTCGTCGCCCTCGCGTATGACGGGCTCTGCATCTTCGAGTTCGGCATCGCGGTCGAGGTCTTCGGGCTGGAACGGCCCGAGATGGGGCCGGACTGGTACCGCTTCGCGGTTGCGGGCATCGAGCCCGGCCCCCTGCGGGCGACCGGCGGCATCCGGATCGCGGTCGATGGCGGTCTCGACCTCCTGGCCGAGGCCGGCACCGTGGTGGTACCGGGCTGGTGCGGGGCCGCCGCACCCGTGCCGGAGCCCCTGTGCGCGGCGCTGCGGGCGGCCGCCGCGCGGGGCGCCCGGGTGATCTCCCTGTGCTCGGGCGCCTTCGTGCTCGCCGCGGCGGGCCTCCTCGCGGGCCGGCGCGCCACCACGCACTGGCGCTACCTCGACGCGCTGGCGCGGGCAGCCCCCGACGCCGTGCTGGTGCCGGACGTGCTCTACGTGGACGAGGGCACGGTCCTCACGGCGGCGGGCAGCGCGGCGGGGATCGACCTCTGCCTGCACCTCGTGCGGCGGGATTTCGGGCCGGAGGCCGCCAACCTCGTCGCGCGCCGGCTCGTGGTGCCGCCCCATCGCGAGGGGAGCCAGAGGCAGCGCGTCGAGCGGCCGGTGCCGACCGCGCGGGAGGGCGCCCGGCTCTCGCCGCTGCTCGACCGGGTCCGGACCCGGCTCGACCGGCCGCACACCCTGGCCACGCTCGCGGCCGAGGCTGGGATGAGCCCGCGCACCTTCCTGCGCCGCTTCCGCGCCACGACCGGCACGACCCCGGCCGCGTGGCTTCTGGCGGAGCGTCTGGCGAGCGCCCGCGCTCTCTTGGAGACCGGTGCCCGGCCGATCGACGACATCGCCGCCGCCTGCGGCTTCGGCAGCGCGGCGACGCTGCGGCATCATTTCCGGACGCGGCTCGGGACCAGCCCCGCGCGCTACCGAGCGGGTCTGGTTACGGCCTGAGGGGAAGGGGCCGGTTGGCGGGACGCGCTCTCCCTCCCCCCTCTGCGGGGGAGGGAGAGCACGCGCGGAAGGTGGCCGAACGGCCCCGCCTCACGCGCTCATCCGCACCTGCATCCGCGGCAGCGGCGCGCTGGGAGCCAGCCCGTACGCCCTCAGCGAGACGACCTCCGCCGGCCGGGCGTGGCGGGCCACCACCACGCTGTTGTCGGGCACCGCGATCCAGTTCCGGTGCTCGCGGTCGAGGGGCTCGGAGACCACCAGCACGCCGTCCTCGGACTCGCGGTAGTACAGGCTGTTGGCCGCGTCGTTGACCGCGTAGCGGAAGGCGTAGAGGTCGCGCCCGTCCGCGAGCGCCGCGGTGAAGCGGAACGGGTGGCCGCCCGCCGGGCCGCCGACGAGATCCGTGAGGGCGGCGAGCGTCGCCGCCGTCGCCTCGATCGGGTCGCGGCCGGCACCCGGGCCGACGAGCCCGGCGCCCGCGATCGCCAGGAACACCGCCTCGGAATCGGTCGTGCCGCCGCGAGACGGATAGAGCGGGTCGGGGATCAGCGCCTCGATCGGGCGGCGCAGGCGCGTCCAGTCGCCGATATAGCCGTTGTGCATGAACAGCCACGTGCCGCAGGCGAAGGGGTGGCAGTTCGGCCGGGTGATCGGCGTGCCGGTGGCCGCCCGCACATGGGCGAAGAACAGGTGCGAGCGCAGGTGCCGGCAGAGGTAGCGCAGGTTCTCGTCCGACCACGCGGGCTGGACCTCGCGGTAGAGGCCGGGCTCGGGATGGTCGCCGTACCAGCCCAGCCCGAACCCGTCGCCGTTGGTGCTGGCGGTCGATTCGAGCGCCTGGATGCTCTGCGCGACGAGCGAGTGGCCCGGCTCGGTGACGTAGCGCTCCAGCGGGATCGTGCGTCCCCGATAGGCGATCCAGCGGCACATGCGCGTCCCCACTCCCTCGTTGGCGCGGCAGGCGCCGCGCCCGGTCCCCATCGGCCAGGATCGTGGAGAAACCGCGTCACCTTGAGCGGACGGGCAGCCCGGCTCTAGATCCCGTGGGTCTGCAGCCAGGATTCCAGCAGGGCGACCTGCCAGAGCTTGGAATGGCCCTTGGGCGTCAGCGTGCCGTCCGGGTCGGCCAGGAGGTGATCGACGTAAGTGCGGTTGAACAGCCCGCGCTCCCGGGCCTGCGGCCGGTCCAGCACGTCGCGCACGAAGTCCATGTAGGGGCCGCGGATGTGCTTGAGGGCGGGCACCGGGAAGTAGCCCTTGGGCCGGTCGATCACCGCGGCCGGCAGGACCGTGCGGGCTGCCTCCTTGAGGATGGACTTGCCGCCGTCCCGCACCTTCAGGGCGGCCGGCACCCGGGCGGCGAGCTCGACCAGCTCGTGGTCGAGGAAGGGCACCCGCGCCTCCAGCCCGCAGGCCATGGTCATGTTGTCGACGCGCTTGACGGGGTCGTCCACCAGCATGACCTGCGTGTCGAGCTGGAGGGTCGCGTCGATCGGGTCCTTCGCGGCGGCACGCGCGTAGTAGTCGCGCACGAAGTCGCCGCTGTCATCCGCCCCGAGATAGTCCGGCGCCAGCGTCTCGCGCATCTCGGCGTGGTCGCGGTCGAAATAGACCCGGGCGTAGTCGGCGGCCGGATCGGTCGAGCCGGCCATCTTCGGGTACCAGTGGTAGCCGCCGAAGATCTCGTCGGCGCCCTGGCCGCTCTGCACCACCTTCACGTGCTTGGCCACTTCCTCGGAGAGCAGGCGGAAGGCCACGGCGTCGTGGCTCATCTGCGGCTCGGACATCGCCGCGATCGTGGCGGGCAGCATCTCCAGGGTGCGGGCCGGATCGACCGCGATCTTGAGGTGGTCGGTCTCGAATTCCCGGGCGACGAGATCCGAGTACTTGAACTCGTCGCCCTCGACGCCGTTCACCGCGTCGAAGCCGACCGCGAAGGTCTTGAGGCCCCGCTGCCCCTTGCGGGCGAGCAGCGCCACGAGGAGCGAGCTGTCGAGCCCGCCCGAGAGCAGCACGCCGGTCGGCACGTCGGCGATCCGGCGCCGCTCGACGGCGAGCGCCAGCATGTCGAGCACCCGCTCGCGCCACTCGGCCTCGCCGACGCCGGCATCCTCGGGACGCGGGCCGACGTCGAGGGTCCAGTAGGTGCTCTCCCGGCGGCGGCCGTCCGGCTCGACGGTCAGCAGCGTCGCGGGCGGCAGCTTCGTCACGCCCTTGAGGATGGTGCGGGGCGCGGGCACCACCGCGTGCAGGCTCATGTAATTGTGCAGGCCGACCGGATCGATCGCGGTGTCGACGTCGCCCGCCGCCAGCAGGGCGGGGAGCGAGGAGGCGAAGCGCAGCCGCCCCTTCGTCTCCGCGAAGTAGAGCGGCTTGATGCCGAGCCGGTCGCGGCCGAAGACGACGCGCCCGCCGTCGCGCTCCAGCACCGCGAAGGCGAACATGCCGAGAAGCCGCTCGACGCAGGCCGCCCCCCAGGCGTGGTAGGCCTTGAGCAGCACCTCCGTGTCGCTCGTCGAGAAGAAGCGGTAGCCCTTGGCCGTCAGCTCCTCGCGCAGCGCCGGGTAGTTGTAGATGCAGCCGTTGAACACGACCGCGAGGCCGAGTTCCGGATCGACCATCGGCTGCTGGCCGGCCTCCGAGAGGTCGATGATCTTGAGGCGGCAATGGCCGAAGGCGACCGCCCCTTGCGCGAAGAGCCCGCTGGCGTCGGGCCCGCGCGGGCTCAGAACGCCCATCATCGCGCGGACCGCGGCCGGATCGGCCGGGCCCCCGAAACTGATCTCGCCGCAGATTCCGCACATGGCAGCCGAACGCCTTTCCTCGGGCAGCCCCCAGGCGGCACAACCGAGCCGCGCCCGGGCCGTTCCAGCCCCGCGCGGTCGAAGGCGCCCCGGCGCGGTCCCCGACCTTTCGAATCCGTGACCGGCCGATGCACCAAACGGGCCGCCCGCCTCTGGATAGCGGGGATCGGTGGGGATGAATCCCGCTCTGGCGCAGGTCGGCGCGGCCTGGCGGGGCAGCGCTTAAAGGTCGATTCACGCCGGTCTCGTTAGCCTGCGGTTACCCACGTTGCGTACCCGAAGTGCCATGCCCCCATCCGTCGAGAATGCGCCGGACCTGTCCGGGCTCATCGAATTGTCGCGCGTCGCGCATCTCGACCTGAAGCCCGTGGTGCTGCGGGTTCAGACGGACCTGTTCGTGCAGGCGGAGCGCCGGGACCGGGCGGAGCGGGAATCCTTCGAGGCGCTGGCCTGCGGCCTGATCCCGACGGTGGACGAGGAGACGGCGCTGATCGTCGCCGAGAAGCTCGCCGCCTTTCCGGGCACGCCGGAGGCGGTGCTCGCCGCGCTCGCCCACCGCGGCGGGGCGGTGCGCGACGCCGTGGTGGCGGGCGTGCCCACGCTCAGCCCGCGCCTGCTCGATGCCGCGCTCGGCGACGGGGCGGACCTCGCGGGCGCCATCGCGGCCCGGCCGGGCCTCGACCGCGCCACGATCGAGGACCTGATCGGGCGCGACGACCCGGCGATCGACCGGGCGCTCGCCGCCAACACCGGCATCGTGCTGCAGGCCTCGGCCGCCGCGCGCCTCGTCGCCCGCGGCCGCACGCAACCCGACCTCGGCCGGCAACTGCTCGCCCGGCCCGATCTCTCGGCCGCCGAGATGGCGCCCCTCTACCTGCACGCCGACCCGCTCCGCCGCGAGGCGATCCGCGAGAGCGTCGAGGCGACCGCGGCGCTCCGCCCCTGCCC
>NZ_LSIX01000944.1:0-2129 GCF_001556475.1 Methylobacterium sp. CCH5-D2
GGCGGGTCGGCGGGACGCGTGCCCGCCTGCGCGGCGATCCGGGCCGCCTGGACCTGCTCGGTGCGGGGCGTGCTCGCCTCCGGGCGCGGATCCGTGGGGCCGGGCTCGGGCATGTAGAAGCGCGCGAGGACCGCGCAGGCCATCGTCACGGCCGCGGCCGGCCCCAGGAACCTGCCCCGGGGCCGGTGGCGCTGCCGGCGGACTCGGTGCGCGGAGGGGTACGCGGGCGCGATCATGCGGGCTTACTCGGTTACGCGGGCCCCGCCCGGGCGCGTTCGGCCGGCCGCCGCTCGACGGGCGAGCGGACGGGGGCGGCCGCGGCGGCCTGTTCGGGAAACATCAACCTTGACGGAAGCCTATTGAGCGGCCGGCTTGGTTAATCTTCGGATAAGCCGCGCGCCGTTTCGCGGATCGTCGTGCCGCCCTCAGCGCCGGGGCGTGCCGAACCAGGACGAGACCGGATCGAGCACGTAGGCGGCGACCGAGGCCGCCCAGCTGCGCGCACGGGCGCCGAGCGAACGCTCCGCCTGCGTCCCCCCGCGCGCGCTCATCAGCGCCGTCACCAGGGCGTCCTCGCGCTCCCGGCAGGCGTCCAGGGCGTTGCGCTGGTCGCCCATTCGGCTCTGCCCGGCGGGCTGGTGGCTGTAGGCCTCCCGAAGGCACTGGTGCCAGGCCTGCTCCAGGCGCTCGACATGGCCCGGCGCCGGCCCCGGGCCGGCGCTGAGGCCGAACGACGGGCCGGCGGCGAGGAGGCCGGCAAGGAGGCCAGCGAGGAGGCCGGAAAGGGCCGGGACGAGGCTGAGCACGGGGCGGCGCATGCCCGACCTATCGCCGATTCGCCCTCCGCAGGGCAAGAACGAAGGGGCAACAGCAGGAGCCGGCCCGCGACGGCGCGGCGTCGAACGGACTACATCCGCCGATCCAGGCATTAATTCCAGCGCTCCGCTGTCCTCCGCCCGCTTTGGAGCCAGGATCTCCCCGGACAGCGGGGGATGCCATGCAGGCGGAACGGCGGGACGGGATGCGGACCGAGATCGCGATCGTGGGCGGCGGCCTCGCCGGCTCGCTCGCTGCCGCCATGCTCGGCCGGGCGGGCCGCGACGTGGTCCTGATCGATCCGCACGCGGTCTACCCGCCCGATTTCCGCTGCGAGAAGCTGGAGCAGGGCCATCTCGAGGTCCTGCGCCGCACCGGGCTGGCGGGTGCGGTGATCCGGGCCGCGACCCATGCCGACACGCTCTGGATCGCCCGCTTCGGCCGCGTCGTCGACAAGGTGCCCTTCCACCAGTACGGCCTCGCCTACGACCGGCTCGTCAACACGGTGCGGGCCGAGATCCCCTCCTCGGTCCGGATGCTTCGGACGGTCGCCGAGGCGGTCGAGCCGGATCCGGTGAGCCCGCGCGTGCGCCTGCCCGGCGGCGGCACGGTCGAGGCGCGCCTCGTGGTCCTGGCGAGCGGGCTGAACTGGAACCTGCGCGAGGGGCTCGGGATCCGCCGGGACCTCGTCAGCGCCTGCCACTCGGTGACCGTCGGGTTCGACCTCGAGCGCGCCGACGGCCTGCCCTTCGCCTTTCCGGGCCTGCAGTACAATCCCGAGCGCTACGACCGGGGCCTCGCCTACCTGACCCTGTTCCGGATCGGCGAGAGCATGCGGGCCAACCTCTTCCTCTACCAGCCCCTGCGCAGCCCCTGGCTGGCGCAGTTCCGGGCCGATCCGGACGCGGCCCTGCGCGGCCTGATGCCGAGGCTGGAGCGCCTGATCGGCCCCTACCGGGTGGCGGGTCCGGTCAAGGTCCGGCCGACGGACCTGCACGCCTCGCACGGCATCGAGAAGCCGGGCGTCGTGCTGGCGGGAGACGCTTTCGCGACGCCCTGCCCCGCCACCGGCACGGGCTCGCTCAAGGTGTTCACCGACGTCGAGCGGCTCTGCAACCACCACGTCCCGGCCTGGCTCGCCACGCCCGGCATGGGCGTCGAGAAGATCGCCACCTTCTACGCCGACCCGGTCAAGCGGACCTGCGACGCCTTCTCGGCCGCCAAGGCGTTCGATCTGCGCGCGCTCTCGACCGGGTCCGGCCTCGTCTGGTCCCTCCGGCGCTGGCTGCGCTTCTACCTGCGCCTCGCGCGCT
>NZ_LSIX01000945.1:0-15702 GCF_001556475.1 Methylobacterium sp. CCH5-D2
CCCTGCTTCGCAGGGTACCCTCCCCCGCAGAGGGGGGAGGGAGAGCTGCGCGCCAGATCCCGCTCATTGCCGGTTCTCCGCCACGTCCGCGGTGGTGATCCGCACGGTGCGGGTGCGCCCGTCCCGCTCGATCGTCAGGGTGACGCCCTGGCCGACGCCCGCCGCCTGGAGCGCGGCGGTCAGCTCGGCCAGCCGGTGGATCGGTTTGCCGCCGACGCCCACGATGATGTCGCCGATCTCCCCCGTGCCCGGATCGACGCCCTGGATCCCGGCGGCCGCGGCGGGCGAGCCGCGCAGCACCCGCAGCACCACCACGCCGTCGATGCCGAGCCGGGCCGCGGTCGCCTCCTGGCCCGCGATGATGCCGATGCCGGGGTTGCGCACGCGGCCCGAGCGGATCAGGTCCGGCACCACCCGGTTGACCGTATCGACCGGCACCGCGAAGCCGATGCCGGCGCTCGCCCCCGACGGCGAGTAGATCGCGGTGTTGACGCCGATGAGCCGGCCCGCGGAATCGAGGAGCGGGCCGCCGGAATTGCCCGGGTTGATCGCCGCATCCGTCTGGATCACGCCCGAGAGCTCGCGCCCTTCGCCCGTGGGGAGGCGGCGCTGCAGCGCGCTGATCACGCCGGTCGTCAGGGTGTGGTCGAGGCCGAACGGGTTGCCGATGGCGTAGGCCGTCTGCCCCACCTTCAGGTTGGCGGAGGTGCCGATGGAAAGCGGCGGCGGCATCTTCGAGACGCGGCCGAGCTGCAGCACCGCGAGGTCGTAGGACGGCGCCGTGCCGACAACCCGCGCGCCCACGACCTCGCCAGAGGACAGGCGCACGGCGATCGAGCCGCCGGACTGGGTCGCGGCCTGGACCACGTGGTTGTTGGTGACGACGTGCCCGCCCGCGTCCCAGACGAAGCCGGTGCCGGTCTGGGTTCCGCCGCCCTGCCCCTGGCCGCCCTCCTCCTCGTCGTCGAGGCGCATCAGGGACTGGCCCCGCGCCGCGGCCTGGGCGAAGACGTGGACGACGGAGGGGCTCGCCTGCTCGAACAGGGCGACCGTGGTCGATTCGGCGGGCGCGAGGTCGCCGCGCGCCGTCACCGCGCGCGGGGTCTCGGCCGAGAACAGCAGGGCCGTGACGTAGGGCTGGGCCACGAACAGTCCCAGCAGCACCAGCACCGCCGCCAGGGCTGTGCGCACGAAGCGATCCGGCACGTCCTCAACCTCGCCCGACACCCATCCCGGGCCGTTCCCCGGGGCAGCGCGGATACAGCATCGCGCCCGCGTTGCCGAGCGGCCACGCCCTTAACTGGTCGTTCAGCTTGCCCCCTTCAACAGAAAGGAAACCGTCCCGCGGCCGTGCGGCAGCGCACCACGGCCCGGCGGCGGAGGCGATAACCGATTGGTCATCACTGACGGGGACAATCTTCGTCAGAGGAATGAGCAGTCTTCAGGGCGCCTGCGAAATCGAGCCGTCGTACAGACGACGGTTTGCGTCGAAACCATGGCCTCTCCGAGGACCAGGGTGGAGAAAAATCGCAAAGTCGCCTTCGGGATGCTGCCATTCGCGACGATCACAGGGTGCCGCGCCGTCTGGACTCCATATCGGCGGCCGGGTTGCCTGAACGGACGTAACGGGTTCGGAAGGAACACGAGGATCATGGAAACCGAAGCTCTCGAACGGCCCGCCGATCTGACGATCTGGCGCACGGTCCCGGCGAGCTCGCCGCTCGCCCAGCCGGAGCGGTACGGCACCCTGCGCGAGGCGATCGCCGCCGCCGCGGGCGCGCTCACCGACCCCGCCAAGCAGCCCTGGATCATCACGGAGGAGGGCGAGATCCTCTCCCCGAACTGGATCCGGACCTACCTGAACTGAGTGGCCCCGAAGCGGCCCCCGACCAAGCCGGTCGGGGGCCGCTTCGGCGTCCGGGGGCAGTTCAGAACCAGCCGCGGATACGGAAATACAGGATCGGAACCAGCGCGCTGAGCAGGATCAGCCCGAGCGCGTAGGGGTAGCCGTAGGCCCAGTCCAGCTCCGGCATGTGCTTGAAGTTCATGCCGTACATCGAGGCGATGAGCGTCGGCGGGACGCCCACCACCGAGACCACGGTGAGCACGCGGAAGACGTTGTTCTGCTCGATCTGGATGAGGCCGAGCGCGGCGTCGAGCAGGAACTGCACGTTCTCGGAAAGGCGGGTCTCGAACTCGTCGAGGGACTCGATGTCCCGCCGGAGCGTCTCGAAGCGCGCGTCCTCCTCCTGGCGGAGCAGGTCCTCGCAGGCGCCCGCCACGTAGGGAACGACCCGTTCCAGGCCGAGCAGGCTGGAGCGGATCTTGCCGAGCGCCTTGCCGCGCCGGCCGATGCCGCGCAGGATCCGGCGCAGGGCGAGGTCGCGCCGCCGGGTCGGCTGCTCGCCGTTGCGGGCGCGGCCCGCGCTCACGTCGAAGTCGAAGACGCGCGTGGAGAGGGCGTCGAGCTCGGCGCCCATGTCTTCCAGCGCGTCGGCGAGCCCGTCGACCAGCTCCTCCACGATGAGCAGGAAGGTCTCGGTGCTGGAGGCCGCCCGCTCGCCCGCCGCCAGGCGCTTGCGCGCGCCCTCGAAGGCGCGCAGCTCGTGGAAGCGCACGGTGACGAGGTGGTCCGCCGTCAGCACGAAGCCCAGCGGCTTCAGCTGCGAGTCCGTGCGCTCGAAGGTGATCATCGGGGTCGAGAGCGAGAGGCCATTCTTCAGCCGGCGCAGGCGGCTCGAACTCTCCACCTCGCTCAGCGCCGTGCGCGAGGGCACCCGGATGCCGGTCGCCGCCTCCACGGCCCGCGCCTCCTCGGCGGTCGGGTCGTTCAGGTCGATCCAGACCGTGCCCGCCGGAAGGACGGCGCCCGATCCGATGTCGGCGGCCGCGAGCGGGCCGTCCGGCCCGTGCAGGGTCAGCATGGAGGATCGATGTCCCTTCGGGGGAAGCGGGAGACGAAATGCGTCGTCGCGCCGTCACGCGGGGGTGCGACAGTCTTGACTCGAAACGCCCCCGTGGCTATCTCGCGGCCGGCCGTTAGCACTCACACCCCATGAGTGCTAACGGCCGCGCTTGAAGGCGGCGATGCGCGCCGCATCAACGCCACTTCGAGTTCTGAAGCAAGAGGGCAGCTCATGAAGTTCCGTCCGCTGCACGACCGCGTCGTCGTCCGCCGTATCGAGGGCGAGGAGAAGACGAAGGGCGGCATCATCATCCCCGACACCGCCAAGGAGAAGCCCCAGGAGGGCGAGATCGTGGCCGTCGGTCCCGGCGCCCGCGACGAGCAGGGCCGTGTCAACGCGCTCGACGTCAAGGCCGGCGACCGCGTCCTGTTCGGCAAGTGGTCGGGCACCGAGGTCAAGATCGACGGTCAGGACCTCCTGATCATGAAGGAGTCCGACATCATGGGCGTCGTCGCCTAAGTCGGTCACCGCTTTTCCACCGCCCCTGGAGACCCGGTCGCGGTCTCGGGGCACGTCCTGAATAATTTCAACGTGAAGGAAGCCACCACATGGCAGCCAAAGACGTTCGTTTCGCCGCCGACGCCCGCGAGAAGATGCTGCGCGGCGTGGACATCCTGGCCGATGCGGTCAAGGTGACGCTGGGCCCGAAGGGCCGCAACGTCGTCATCGAGAAGTCCTTCGGCGCCCCGCGCATCACGAAGGACGGCGTGACGGTCGCCAAGGAGATCGAGCTCGCCGACCGCTTCGAGAACATGGGCGCCCAGATGGTGCGCGAAGTGGCCTCGAAGACCAACGACATCGCGGGCGACGGCACCACCACCGCGACGGTGCTCGCCCAGGCGATCGTCCGCGAGGGCGCCAAGTACGTCGCCGCCGGCATCAACCCGATGGACCTGAAGCGCGGCATCGACCTCGCCACCCAGGCCGCCGTGAAGGACATCACGGCGCGGGCCAAGAAGGTCGCCTCCTCCGACGAGGTCGCCCAGGTCGGCACGATCTCCGCCAACGGCGACACCGAGATCGGCGAGATGATCGCCCACGCCATGCAGAAGGTGGGCAACGAGGGCGTGATCACGGTCGAGGAGGCCAAGACCGCCGAGACCGAGCTCGACGTCGTCGAGGGCATGCAGTTCGACCGCGGCTACCTCTCCCCGTACTTCATCACGAACGCGGAGAAGATGATCGCCGAGCTCGAGGATCCCTACATCCTCATCCACGAGAAGAAGCTCTCCTCGCTCCAGGCGATGCTCCCCGTCCTCGAGGCCGTGGTGCAGACCGGCAAGCCGCTCGTCATCATCGCCGAGGACATCGAGGGCGAGGCCCTGGCCACGCTCGTGGTGAACAAGCTGCGCGGCGGCCTCAAGGTCGCGGCCGTGAAGGCTCCGGGCTTCGGTGATCGCCGCAAGGCGATGCTCGAGGACATCGCGATCCTGACCAAGGGCCAGATGATCGCCGAGGACCTCGGCATCAAGCTCGAGAACGTGACGCTCCCCATGCTCGGCCGCGCCAAGCGCGTGCGCATCGAGAAGGAGAACACCACGATCATCGACGGGACCGGCGAGAAGGCCGACATCGAGGCCCGCGTCGCCCAGATCAAGGCGCAGATCGAGGAGACCACCTCGGACTACGACCGTGAGAAGCTCCAGGAGCGCCTGGCCAAGCTCGCGGGCGGCGTCGCGGTGATCCGCGTCGGCGGCGCGACCGAGGTCGAGGTCAAGGAGAAGAAGGACCGCGTCGACGACGCCCTCAACGCCACTCGCGCGGCGGTCGAGGAAGGCATCGTCCCCGGCGGCGGCACGGCGCTGCTGCGCGCCAAGAAGGCGGTCGCCGAGCTGAAGTCCGACGTTCCGGACGTGCAGGCCGGCATCAAGATCGTGCTGAAGGCCCTTGAGGCCCCGATCCGCCAGATCGCCCAGAACGCGGGCGTCGAGGGCTCGATCGTGGTCGGCAAGATCACCGACAACACGGGCTCGGAGACCTTCGGCTTCAACGCCCAGACCGAAGAGTACGTCGACATGATCCAGGCCGGCATCGTCGACCCGGCCAAGGTCGTGCGCACCGCCCTGCAGGACGCGGCCTCGGTCGCCGGCCTGCTGGTGACGACGGAGGCCATGGTCGCCGACGCGCCGAAGAAGGACAGCCCGGCCCCGGCGATGCCCGGCGGCGGCATGGGCGGCATGGACTTCTAAGTCCACGCCTCCACGGGAAGACGGAGAGGGGTCGCCGAGAGGCGGCCCCTTTTCCGTTCGGGCGACGCGGATCGGCCCGTTGCGGAGGATCGAGGAATCGCTACCTTCGTTCCATGGCGAAGCGTCGGCTTTCAGAACGGTTCGGACCGGAGCGCGACGGCGATCCCGCAGGGGGACCGCCGATCCGCGAACTCGACCGTGTCCGCCTGCTGTCCGCCGTGACAGGGGACGATGCGCAGTGCGTGCCTGCCGGCTCCACCGGCACGGTCGTGGGAATCTATGCCGCGGGCGAGGCCTTCGAGGTCGAGTTCACCCGGCCGGTGGACACGCTCGCCACCGTCGATGGTCGCGCCGTCACGCTCGTCGCGCGCGGCGGGGCGTGACGCCCGAGTTTGGCTGGCCGGCCAGCTTCACGATCGCACCCGCCAAGATCACCGCCTACCTGCTCGATCCGAACCACCCGGACGGCGGACCGAAATACGCATTCCTTGCGCCGTTCGGCTTCACCCCGCGGAATCCGGAGGATCTCCGCCGGGCGCTTCTGAGCCATGCGCGGCGGGACAATTTCGCCGGGTTCGTGCCGGCCCGCAGGGCCGTGAAACTCTACTTCGAGGGCTTGCTGCCCACACCGACCGAGGCGCGTTCGAACGTTCGCACCGTCTGGCAGATGGACGATGACGATCCGACGCGGGCGGCGCGCTTCATCACGCTCAAGCCTCTGCCGAGGCCGGCGTGACAAACGGCCGGCGGCCAGCGGCCCCCGTCTTGCCTCACCGGACCGGCCGCCTACGATCCAGCGCGATCCTTCGAGGAGACAGGGACTTCAGATGCCAGCATTCCGGACCGGTCAGCGTCTCAATCGCCGGGTAGCCGTCGCGGCGCTCGCGCTCGCGGCGCTGCCGCTCGGCGCCTTGCCCGCCCTCGCCCGCGAGATGCCGGAGGCGGGGGCCGATCAGGCCGCGCGCAAGCCGAACGTCGTGGTGCTGGCCACCGGCGGCACCATCGCGGGCGCCGGAGCGGACGCGGCCAACAGCGCGACCTACCAGGCCGCCAAGGTGCCGGTGGACAAGCTGATCGCCGCGGTGCCCGCCATGAGCAATGTCGCCAACGTGCGCGGCGAGCAGGTCTTCCAGATCGCGTCCGAGAGCTTCACGGACGCGCAGCTCGTGCAGCTGGGCAAGCGCGTCTCGGCCCTCCTCAAGCAGGACGACGTGGACGGCGTGGTGATCACGCACGGCACCGACACGCTGGAGGAGACGGCGCTCTTCCTCGATCTCGTTGTGCGGAGCGACAAGCCGATCGTCGTCGTCGGCTCGATGCGGCCCTCGACCGCGATCTCGGCGGACGGCGCGCTCAACCTGCTCGACGCGGTCACGGTGGCCGGCTCCAAGGAGGCCGTCGGCAAGGGCGTCATGGTCACGATGAACGACCAGATCCAGGCCGGGCGCGACGTCACCAAGCGCGTCAACGTGGTGCCGAGCGCCTTCTACAGTCAGTGGGGGCCCCTCGGCATGGTGGTCGAGGGCAAGACCTACTTCTTCCGCGCCTCAGCGAAGCGGCACGGCAAGGCCTCCGAGTTCGACATCGACCAGATCGACAGCCTGCCGCTGGTGGCCGTCGTGTACGGCTCGGGCAACATGTATCCGGGCGCCTACACGGCCGCGGTCGATGCGGGCGCGAAGGCGATCGTCAACGCGGGCACCGGCAACGGTTCGGTCGCGGGCTACCTCGTCGATACGCTGAAGGACATCCGCAGCAAGGGCACGCTGATCGTGCGCTCCTCCCGCGTCGGCGACGGCATCGTGCTGCGCAACGCCGAGCAGCCCGACGACAAGTACGACTGGGTGGTGGCCCACGACCTCAACCCGCAGAAGGCCAAGATCCTCACCGCGGTCGCGCTCACCAAGACGAGCGACACGAAGGAGCTGCAGCGCATCTTCTGGGAATATTGAGCCGCGTCCGCGTACCCTCCCCCCTCTGCGGGGGAGGGAGAATGGAGGGGCTGCGCCCGCCAGGATTTACTGTTCTGAAAACGTTTACACGCGATCGCGCCGGGTCTAGAACGCGTTCAAAAGACGGACACAGCCCGCGCCTATGCGAGGGGCGGACGGCGAGGAGAACCCATGGCGGAGATCCATCCCGAGGTCGCGGCGGTCACGGCCCGCGTGGTCGAGCGCTCGCGGGCCAGCCGGCGGCGCTACCTCGACCTGATCGAGCGGGAGCGCGAGGCCGGCGTGCACCGGCCGAAGCTCGCCTGCGGCAACCTCGCCCACGGCTTCGCGGCATCCGGCGAGGACAAGGCGGCGATCCGGGCGGGCCGGTCGATGAACATCGGCATCGTCACCGCCTTCAACGACATGCTCTCGGCCCACCAGCCCTACGGGCGCTATCCGGACCAGATCAAGGTCTTCGCCCGTGAGCGCGGCGCGACAGCCCAGGTCGCGGGCGGCACGCCGGCCATGTGCGACGGGGTCACGCAGGGGCAGCGCGGCATGGAGATGTCGCTGTTCTCGCGCGACACGATCGCGCTCTCGACGGCGGTGGCCCTCAGCCACGGCATGTTCGACGGCGCGGCGCTCCTCGGCATCTGCGACAAGATCGTGCCGGGCCTGATCATGGGGGCGCTCCGCTTCGGCCACCTGCCGACGATCCTGATCCCGGCCGGTCCCATGCCCTCGGGGCTGGCCAACAAGGAGAAGCAGCGCATCCGCCAGCTCTACGCGGAGGGCAAGGTCGGCCGCGAGGAGCTGCTCGAATCCGAGTCCGCCTCGTATCACGGGGCGGGCACCTGCACCTTTTACGGCACGGCCAACTCGAACCAGATGATGATGGACGTGATGGGCCTGCACATGCCGGGCGCCTCCTTCATCAACCCGGGCACGAAGCTGCGCCAGGCGGTGACGCGGGCGGCGATCCACCGGCTCACCGAGATCGGCGCGGACGGCAACGATTACCGGCCGCTGGGCCTGTGCATCGACGAGAAGGCGATCGTGAACGCGGTAGTGGGCCTGCTCGCCACCGGCGGCTCGACGAACCACGCGATCCACCTGCCGGCCATGGCGCGCGCGGCCGGCATCGTGCTCGACTGGGAGGATTTCGACCGGCTCTCGGCCGCCGTGCCGCTGATCGCGCGGGTCTACCCGAACGGCTCGGGCGACGTGAACCACTTCCACGCGGCCGGCGGCATGAGCTTCGTGATCGCGGCTCTCATCGATGCGGGGCTCCTGCACGACGACATCCTGACGGTGGCGGGCGGCTCCCTGCGCGACCACGCCCGCGACCCGAGGCTCGACGGCGACGACCTCGTCTTCGAGGACGCGGTGCCCGAGAGCCTCGATCCCGCCATGCTGCGCCGCCCGGCCGAACCGTTCCAGCCGGACGGCGGCATGCGGCTGGTCAAGGGCAATCTCGGCCGAGCCACCTTCAAGACCAGCGCGGTCGAGCCGGAGCGCCGCACGATCCAGGCCCCGGCCCGGGTGTTCTCCGACCAGGACGCGGTGATCCGGGCGTTCAAGGCGGGCGAACTGGAGGGCGACGTGGTGGTGGTGGTCCGCTTCCAGGGCCCGCAGGCCAACGGCATGCCGGAGCTGCACAAGCTGACCCCGCCGCTGGGCGTGCTCCAGGATCGCGGCCACAAGGTCGCGCTGGTCACCGACGGGCGCATGTCGGGGGCATCCGGCAAGGTGCCGGCCGCGATCCACCTGACGCCGGAGGCGCTCGCCGGCGGGCTGATCGGCCGGATCCGCGACGGCGACATCGTGCGGCTCAGCGCCGAGGAGGGTCTGCTGGAGGTGATGGTGGACGCGTCGGAACTCGCCGCCCGCGAGCCCGCCCCGGTGCCGCCGCCGGAAGCGGGCACGGGCCGCGAACTGTTCGCCTTCATGCGCCACGGTGCGGACGGCGCCGAGCAGGGCGCCTCGGCGATGCTCGCCGCCGCGGGCCTGTAGGGGGATCCCAAAGGGTCGTGACCCTTTGGCGGGGTCCCGGGGCGCGCAGCCCCGGGATTGGCCTCTCCGACCCGGCTCCGCCGGGACGGAGAGGCCAAATGCAGGGTTCCACCCTGCACCCGCGAAAGGTCTCGGACCTTTCGAAACCATGACCACAGGAGGTGACGCCGTGAACGACCTGACCAGCATCGACGCGCTGATGCGCTCCGTCGCCGTCATCCCGGTCTTGGTGATCGAGGACGCGGCCCACGCGGTCCCGATCGCCGAGGCCCTCGTGGCCGGCGGGCTGACCGCCCTCGAGGTCACCCTACGCACGCCCGCCGCGCTCGACGTCATCCGCGCCATGGCGACGGTCGAGGGCGCGGTGGTCGGCGCCGGCACGGTGCTGAACCCGCGCGACCTCGACGCGGCGCTGGCAGCCGGGGCCGAGTTCATCGTCTCGCCGGGGCTCACCGACCCGCTGACCGACGCCGCCAAGGCCAACGGCGTGCCCTACCTGCCGGGCGTGGCCAACGCCGCCGACATCATGCGCGGGCTCGACCACGGGCTCGACCGGTTCAAGTTCTTCCCCGCCGAGGCCGCGGGCGGCCTGAAGGCCCTCAAGGCGCTCTCCGCCCCGTTCGGGCAGGTGCGCTTCTGCCCTACGGGCGGCATCACCGCGGCCAGCGCACCGCAATGGCTCGCCGAGCCGGCGGTGCTCTGCGTCGGCGGCAGTTGGGTGGTGAAGCCCGGCGCACCGGACACGGCGGCGATCCGGGCGGCCGCGGAGGCGGCCTCCGGGCTGCGGGCGGGCTGAACGCTCCCTCTCTCCCGCCGCGGGCGGGGCGCTCGGCCAGGACAGTTTCGCGCAGGCGACTGGCGAAGTCGCCTATCGATCTGTAGATTGGGCCTGTGCACCGTGTCGGGTGCGCCGCGTCCCACACGGGGCGCGGACAGGCTGCCGCTCAGGGTTCGGTTCGAGAGAGATGATTCAGGTCCCGATGCCGGGTACGGCGCACGCCGTGACCGGCCGCGTTCCGGCCCCAACGACGGCGATGGCCACCGGTCCCGGCGGGACCGGCGGCAACGACGACCGCTCGAACACGGCCATCATCACCCGCACCCGGACGCGCACCAAACGACCGAGCCTCTACCGGGTTCTGCTCCTCAACGACGACTATACTCCCATGGAGTTCGTGGTCCTCGTGGTGGAGCGGTTCTTCAACAAATCGCACGAGGACGCCTACCAGATCATGATGCACGTGCATCAGAACGGGGTCGGCGAGTGCGGGGTGTTCACCTACGAGGTCGCCGAGACCAAGGTGACGCAGGTCATGGACTTTGCGCGCAAGCACCAACATCCTCTTCAGTGCGTTATGGAAAAGAAATAGGCACCCACACAGAGGCCAGCTTTGCCCAGCTTCTCACGCAGCCTAGAACAAGCCCTCCACCGCGCCCTGGCGCTCGCCGGCGAGCGCCGCCACGAATATGCGACGCTGGAGCACCTGCTGCTGGCGCTCACCGACGACCAGGACGCCGCCGCCGTCATGCGGGCCTGCAACGTCGAGATCGACACGCTCAAGCGCAGCCTCGTCGAGTACGTCGATACCGAGCTCTCGAACCTCACCGGTGACGGCCGCCAGGACGCCAAGCCCACGGCCGGCTTCCAGCGGGTGATCCAGCGCGCGGTGATCCACGTGCAGTCCTCGGGGCGCGAGGAGGTGACGGGGGCCAACGTGCTGGTGGCGATCTTCGCCGAGCGCGAGAGCCACGCCGCCTACTTCCTGCAGGAGCAGGACATGACCCGCTACGACGCGGTCAACTACATCAGCCACGGCATCGCCAAGCGCCCTGGCGCATCGGAGGCCAAGCCCGTGCGCGGCTCCGAGGAGGAGGGCTCCTCCGAGCGGCCGAGCGGCGACGACGGCGAGGCCCGCGGCACCAAGAAGAAGGGCGACGCGCTCGACGCCTACTGCGTCAACCTCAACAAGAAGGCCCGCGACGGCAAGATCGACCCGCTGATCGGCCGCCACGCCGAGGTCGAGCGCACGATCCAGGTGCTCTGCCGCCGCCAGAAGAACAATCCGCTGCTGGTGGGCGATCCGGGCGTGGGCAAGACCGCGATCGCGGAGGGGCTCGCCCGCAAGATCATCCAGCACGAGGTGCCGGAGGTGCTCGCCGACGCGACCGTCTTCTCCCTCGACATGGGCACGCTCTTGGCCGGCACCCGCTACCGCGGCGACTTCGAGGAGCGCCTCAAGCAGGTGATGAAGGAGATCGAGGCGCACCCCAACGCCATCATGTTCATCGACGAGATCCACACGGTGATCGGTGCCGGTGCGACCTCGGGCGGCGCGATGGACGCCTCGAACCTCCTGAAGCCCGCGCTCGCCTCCGGCGCGCTCCGCTGCATCGGCTCGACCACCTACAAGGAGTACCGCCAGTACTTCGAGAAGGACCGCGCCCTGGTGCGCCGCTTCCAGAAGATCGACGTCAACGAGCCCTCGATCCCCGACACGATCGAGATCGTGAAGGGCCTGCGCCCCTACTTCGAGGAGTTCCACAAGCTCAAGTTCACCACCGACGCCGTGAAGGCGGCGGTCGAGCTGTCGGCCCGCTACATCAACGACCGCAAGCTGCCCGACAAGGCGATCGACGTGATCGACGAGACCGGCGCCTCGCAGATGCTGGTGCCGGAAGCGCGCCGCAAGCGCACCATCGGCGTGAAGGAGATCGAGGCGACCATCGCCACGATGGCCCGCATCCCCCCGAAGACCGTCTCGAAGGACGACGCGGTCGTCCTGCAGAACCTCACCGAGAACCTGAAGCGGGTGGTCTACGGCCAGACCGGCGCCATCGAGGCGCTGACCTCGGCGATCAAGCTCGCCCGCGCGGGGCTGCGTGATCCCGACAAGCCGATCGGCTCCTACCTGTTCGCGGGCCCGACCGGCGTCGGCAAGACGGAGGCCGCCAAGCAGCTCGCCGCGTCGCTCGGCGTCGAGATGCTGCGCTTCGACATGTCGGAGTACATGGAGCGGCACACGGTCTCGCGCCTCATCGGCGCGCCGCCCGGCTATGTCGGCTTCGACCAGGGGGGATTGCTCACCGACGGGATCGACCAGCACCCCCACTGCGTCCTCCTGCTCGACGAGATCGAGAAGGCGCATCCGGACCTGTTCAACATCCTGCTGCAGGTGATGGACCACGGGAAGCTGACCGACCACAACGGCAAGCAGGTCGATTTCCGCAACGTCATCATCATCATGACGTCGAACGCGGGCGCCTCGGACCTCGCCAAGTCGGCCTACGGCTTCACCCAGTCCAAGCGCTCGGGCGACGACGTCGAGGCGATCAACCGCCTGTTCGCGCCGGAATTCCGCAACCGGCTCGACGCGATCATCTCGTTCGGCCACCTGCCGAAGGAGGTCGTGGCCAAGGTGGTGGACAAGTTCGTCCTCCAGCTCGAGGCGCAGCTCGCCGACCGCAACGTCACGATCGAGCTCTCGGACGAGGCCCGGGAGTGGCTGGTGGAGAACGGCTACGACGACGCGATGGGCGCCCGCCCCATGGCCCGCCTGATCCAGTCCACCATCAAGACGCCGCTCGCCGACGAGGTGCTGTTCGGCCGCCTCAAGGACGGCGGCGCCGTGAAGGTGGTGCTGAGGAAGCCCGAGGACGCGGAGGCCAAGGCCGGCGGCAAGGACTCGCTCGGCTTCGAGTTCCCGGCCGGCCCCGTCACGCCGAGGCCCGAGAAGGACGTGGCCACGACGGCGGCCAAGAAGAAGCGGGCCAAGCCCCGCTCGACGAGCCGCAAGAAGCCGCCGAAGGACGACAAGGGCGGCGGCTCGGGCGGCAAGAGCGTGCGCACCGTGCCCAAGGTGCCGCTCGTCCGGGCCTGACGTCCCGCCCGGCGCGCGGTCCGCGGCGCGTCAGGGTTTCATGAACGGGCCCGCGAGGGTATAGGCGCGGCGGCGCTGAGGTGCCGCCGCGACCGGGGAGGGGCTCGATGACCGAAGATCTGCAGGAGGGCCCCCTCGCGCAGACCACCTACGCCCCGGCGCCGAAGAAGCTCACCGCCCGCGAGCAGCGCCGCCGCCGACGCCAGCGCCGCAAGCGCGGCGAGGAGGTTCTGGCCTGGGTGCTGGTGCCGGTGATCTGCTTCGGCATCTACTGGGGCATCGCCGCCGGCTTCGAGATGATGAACACCTCGCCGGGCCAAGTCTGGGACCAGCTCATGCAGGTCAAGGCGATGATGGAGAAGCGCTCGGGGTGAGCGCGCAGCTCTCCCCCCCCCCTCTGCGGGGGAGGGGTAGAACGTCGCGCTAGCCCAGCCGCAGCGCGTGCACCGAGAACAGAGCCTGCGGGTCGGTCCAGACCTGGACCGGTGCCCAGCCCGCCGAGGCGGCGAGCGCCCGGAAGCTTTCCACCGTGTACTTGTAACTGTTCTCGGTGTGGATCGACTCGCCCGCCGCGAAGGCGACCGGGCGGCCAGCCACGGCGACGTCCTGCGCGGCGCGGGCGACGAGGTGCATCTCGATGCGCGAGGCCTGGTCGTTGAACACGGCCCGGTGCGCGAAGGCGTCGAGGTCGAAGGTGCCGCCGAGTTCCCGGTTGATCCGCGTCAGCACGTTGCGGTTGAAGGCCGCCGTGACGCCGGCCGCATCGTCGTAGGCCGCCTCCAGCACCGCGTGGTCCTTCACCAGATCGACGCCGACGACGAGCACCGAGCCCGTCCCCAGGATCGCACCGAACTGGCGGAGCAGGCGCGCCGCCTCCGCCGGCTCGAAATTGCCGATGGTCGAGCCGGGGAAGAACCCGGCCCGCGGCGCGTCGCCGAGATCGGCCGGCAGCGAGAAGGGCCGGGTGAAGTCGGCCGCGACCGGCTCGACGCGCAGGGCGGGAAAGTCCGTGCGCAACGCCTCGGCCTGCGCGCGCAGGAAGCTCGCCGAGACGTCGACCGGCAGGTAGGCCGCGAGGTCGGGCAGGTGGCGCAGGAGCCGGCGCACCTTCACGGTCGAGCCGCTGCCGAACTCGACGAGCGCGGCGCCCCGGGGCAGGGCGGCGGCGATCTCCGATCCTGCCGCGTCGAGGATCGCGAGCTCGGTGCGGGTCGGGTAGTACTCGGGCAGACGGGTGATCGCCTCGAACAGGTCGGAGCCGGCGTCGTCGTAGAAGTACTTGGCCGGCAGGGTCTTCTGCGCCTGGGCGAAGCCCAGCAGCACATCGTCCAGGAAGCCTTTCGGCTCCGGGGCCTGGGTGACGGGCGTCGCGTTGTCGAAAACGGGCTTGATGGTCACGGGACAGGCTCCGGGCTGGCGCGGTCGCATCGGCGAGGTGCCGGGCGGCCGCGCGAGGAGACGAGGGGAACGGACTGAGGCCGGGTGCCGATCCGGCGGCGGCCCGCTCTGGGATCGGCCTTGGGTCAGCCGCGCTGGTCGGCCAGCCGCAGGCCGGTGAATTGCCAGCGCTGGTGCGGGTAGAAGAAGTTCCGGTAGGGCAGGCGGGCATGGCCCGCGGGCGTGGCGACCGAGGAGCCGCGCAGCACCATCTGGTTGGCCATGAACTTGCCGTTGTACTCCCCGAGCGCGCCCGGCAGCGGCCGGTAGCCCGGATAGGCGACGTAGGGGCTGCGGGTCCATTGCCAGACGAGGCCGAAGGCGTCCTCGAGGCCGTGCTCGCGCGCGGCCACCTCCCACTCGGCCTCCGTCGGCAGGTCGCGGCCCGCCCAGCGGGCGTAGGCGTCGGCCTCGTAGTAGCTGACGTGGGTGACGGGCTGGTCCGCCTCGACCGGGCGGCGCCCGCCGAGCGTCATCACGCTCCAGCCGTCCTCCTCCCGCCGCCAGTAGCCCGGCGCCTCCCAGCCCTCGGCCTGCGCGGCGATCCAGCCGTCCGAGAGCCAGAGGTCGGGACGGGAATAGCCGCCGCCCCGCATGAAGGCCTGCCATTGCCCGCAGGTAACGAGCGCCCGGTCCACCGCGCAGGGCAGGATCAGGCTGTCGTGGCGCGGGTGCTCGTTGTCGAAGGAGAAGCCGCTCCCTTCGTGGCCCACCCGCGCGACGGCCCGCGCAAGCTCCACCGCGCCCGCGCGGGCGGTCGCCTTCGGGAAGCGCCAGCCCGCGTCGTAGACCGCGCCGAGCGGGTTCTGCGCGAAGGCGTGCAGGATGTCGGTGAGGATCAGCTCCTGGTGCTGCTGCTCGTGATAGAGCCCGATCTCGAGGATCGGCAGCACCGCCTCGAGCGCGCCGGGCGCCGCCTGGGCCAGCAGGGTCTCGACGGCCCGATCGACGTGGCGCCGGTAGGCCGCGACCTCCTCGGCGTTCGGCCGGGTGATCAGCCCGCGGGCGAGGCGCGGCTGCCGGGGCCCGGCGGCGACGTAGTAGGAATTGAACAGGTAGTGCCAGCGCTCGTCGTGGATCGCGTAACCCGGCAGGTGCTCGCGCAGCAGGAACTGCTCGAAGAACCACGTCGTATGCGCCCGGTGCCACTTGGTCGGGCTGGCATCGGCCATCGACTGGATCTGCTGGTCTTCCGGGGAGAGCGGCGCGGCCCGCTGCTCGGTCTCGGCCCGCACGTGGCGGTAGGCGGCGAGCCAGGCGGCGCGATCGACGGGCCGCGCCGTGA
>NZ_LSIX01000946.1:0-14996 GCF_001556475.1 Methylobacterium sp. CCH5-D2
GGGAGGACGGGTCGTGGCCGGCGATCTGCGCGGTCTCCAGCCACACGGCGACCTGGGCCAGGCCGATGCAGGCGAGCACGACGAGCGCCGGACGCAGCCAGAACTGGTCGCCCAGGAACTCGATCCAGGCCCGTACCCTCGCCCTCACCGGCGCCCCTCCCATTCCGCCGCCCGAGCCCGGGCGGGTGGCACTTTCCCATTCATCGACATCGGCTCAATCCTCCGTTTCCTCCCGGGCGAGTCCGACCCGCTTGAGCGCGGTGACCAGCACCAAGATGGCCAGCCCGGAGCCCGCTTGCCGACGAACAAGCCCAGCGCCACGCCGAGCGTCACCGGGTCGAGCAGCAACCTGATCCTGGGCTTCACCAGGCCGAGGGCGACCGAATCGCGCTGGGCGGGCGAACCTACACGGTCTCCTCGGCGTAGAACGGGGCGCGCTCCTCCTGCTCTCGGGCGAAGGCGTGCTCGATCTTTCCGGCATCCGGGCCGAGCAGGTAAGCGCAGGCTACTTCGCCTGACCCGGTCCCGATCATGGAGGTCCGATCCCGCACACGGATCGGACATTCGACAAAGGGGCCGCGAACTTCCGTTTGGCGTGGGGAGCGGACGCTCCGCGTTTGCCAGGGAGCAGACGTACCTCCGGCCCAATCGAACCGTCGCGCCAATTTCCTTTCGTCGTCCGAAGCGGACGATCTGTCCAAACGAGGTTTTGCACGACGCCCGCTGCCTCGCGGATCTGTCATCGAACCGTGGCCGTCGACGCCCGTTGTCCGGCGGCCGCTGCAGGCCGGAGATCCGACCTCGGCATGCGTTCCCGTTATCTGATCCTGATCGCCTTCACTGTCCTCATTCTTGTCGCCACCGTCGCGAAATTTGGCCGATTCAGCTACGCGCCGATGCCCGCGCGCGAAGCCCTCGCGAACCCCGACCGTTACCCGATCCGTACGGCTTACGATCTCCTCGGGCGTCGCATCGGTCCGGAGGAGGCGCAGGCCCTGCGGGCCACCGAGGCGGGGCGCCGGACGCTGGCGCCCGAAGCCGGCGCCTTCGCTATCGACGAGGCCGTCGTCGCGCGCGGTCGGGAGGCTTTCTACACCGAGACCTTCGGGAACGAGGTCTTCCTCACCGACGTCATGGGGATGCTCGACGGCGCCCTGACGCCCTACGAGGTCGCCCGCGCCGTGCTCCTTCTCGGCGGGAAAGCCACGAACAATCTCCAGGTCCGTGTCGCACAGGACGTGCGGATCGGCGAGCGCCAATGGCGCAAGGGCGATCTCGTCTCGACCGGCCTGGACGTCGAGACGGGCGGCCTCGGCATCATCGGTCTGAAGACCTTCTACGACCGCGGTCACCTGCGCCTCGGCATCACCTGTGCCCTCTGCCACGCGGCGGTCGATCCGCGCACCGGCAAAGTGGTAGAGGGGGCGCCGAACGCCGACCTCAACGCTGGCCTGTTGCTCGCGCTCTCGGCCAACGCCTCGGCCTACTTCATGCATGGCAGCGTCGATCTCGCGGCCCTCGCCGGCGATCCGGCGCGGACGGTACCGACCCCTGGCGGAGGCACCGCGGTGCTGCCGGACCGCGACAAGCTGGAGGCCGCGGCCAAGATCGAGGTCGCGAGCTGGCCGCCGGGCAGCTTCGACTCCTCCGCCGACCGGGTGACGAACCCGACCTCCATCCCGTCGAGCTTCTCCGCCTACGGCGAGCCCTACAGCTGGAGCGGGCGCGAAGCCGTCGGGCCTTTCAAGGGTCTGTCGTCGCTGAACAACAACGTGCACGCGGCCAATTCCGACACGACGCAGCTCGCCGCCGCGGCGCCCTGGTTGTTCGGGCTCGATCCGGATCTCTACCTCGGCATCCTGTTCCAGGGGGCGATCAATCCGTCCCTGCGCTACGATCCTAAGGGAGGCAGGACGCCGAGCACGATCCTGGCCGCCTTCGACCCGACGCCCGGCTCGCCGGGCCTCAACCGGTACGCCGTCCTGCCAAGCTTTCCGGCAACGAACTACATGACCGACAACGGTCTGTTCGCCTCCGTACCCGGGGAGCCGGCGAACTTCGCCAACAACGCCATGTCGGCCTTTCAAAACCTGCTGCGTCCGCCGACCGCCCCGAAAGTCGAGGTTGCGGCCGGGCGCACGGTGTTCGAGCGGGCCGGGTGCGCTGGGTGCCATTCCGGCCCTGCGCTCACCAACAATCGGATCGTGCCCGTAGGCGAGATCGGCACCGAGCCGACTCGGGCCCGCGCCGGGGCGAAGATGGAGGCGCGTCTCTCCGCTCCCACGATGTTCGCGACCGATACCCCGTTCCCGCTGCAAGCCGACCCGAAGATCGTGCCGATCCCCCTGGATGGAGACGCGCTTCGCCAGGTTCAGCTGGGCTGGGCGCATGCCGGAACCGAAGGTGGCTACAAGGTTCCAAATCTCGTCGGCCTCACGTGGTCGGCGCCCTACCTGCACGACAGCGGTGTCGCGGTCGGGCCCGACCCCGCCGGGCAGCTCGGCGTACCCGGCACCCTCGCCCGTGGCCTCGCGCCTGACCCGCGCAACAGCCTGCGCGCCCTGGTGGACCGAGACCTGCGCGGGCGGGTCGTGGCCGCCAACCGCGCCTCCGTCACGGCGCGCACGGCACGCGTAACGGGGGAAGGGCATGCCTACTGGGTCGATGCGGCGGCGGGGTACAGTCTCAGCGATCAAGAGGCGCTGCTCGGCTACCTGCTCTCAATCGATTCCCTGACGGAGGACGTACCTGTGCCGTGAACCAGCCCAGGGCCGGGGAGGTGACGATGCACGCGGACTGGACCGCCTGGGTGTACCGCACCGCGAACGTGCGTTCGCCGGCCGAGAGGCGGATCGGTTGGGGTGTCGCCGCCTCGGCTCACCGTGGTGGCGCGGACTGCACCGTCCGGTCGATCACCCGCCCTCGATACGGGGCGCCCGTGAACCGGCCGTCCTCCGCCACCACCACGCCCCGCGCGATGGTCATCACCGGCCAGCCCGTCACCGAGAACCCCTCCCAGGGGGTGTAGTCCGCGCCGTGATGCAGCCTCGCCTGGGTGAGCGTCTCGCGGCGGTTCGGGTCCCAGAGCGTCAGGTCCGCGTCGAACCCAACGCCGATGGAGCCCTTGCGCGGGTAGAGGCCGTAGAGCTTGGCGTGATTCGTGGCGGTGAGGTCCACGAAGCGGTTCAGGGAGATCCGGCCCGTCGAGACGCCTTCCGAGAACAGGATCGGCAGACGCGTCTCGATGCCCGGGATGCCGTTCGGCACGTAGCGGAAAGACTCCTTCGCGCGCGGGTTCAGCTTGCCGCTCGGGTCGTCGTAGCGGAACGGGCAATGGTCCGAGGAGACGATCTCGAACAAACCCGTCTCCAGCCCGCGCCAGATCGCGGCCTGACTCGCGCTGTCGCGGGGCGGGGGCGAGCAGACGTATTTCGCGCCCGCCATCGGATCGGGGTTGCCGCGGCCCTTCAGGTCCTCGGCCGTCAGCGTGAGGTATTGCGGGCAGGTCTCGGCGTGGATCTTCAGGCCCCGTGCCCGGGCCCAGGCGATCTGCTCCATGGCCTGCTCGCCCGAGACGTGCACGATGACGATGGGGAGATCCACCAGCTCCGCGTGGGCGATCGCCCGGTGCGCCGCCTCGCGCTCCACCAGTTCGGGCCGCGACAGGGCGTGGCCGTAGGGCGCGGTCTGGCCGGCGCGCTCCAGCTTCTCGCTCATGTACCGGATGGTGTCGTAGCCCTCGGCATGGACCATCACGCGCGCGCCCTCGCGGCGGGCGACGTCGAACACGTCGAGGATCTGGCGGTCGTTCAGGACGAGGTCGTCGTAGGTCATGAAGACCTTGAACGAGGTGTAGCCCTCGGCGATCAGCGCGGGCAGTTCCTGGCCGAGCACGGCGGGCGTCGGGTCCGAGACGATGAGGTGGATCGCCACGTCGATGTGGCACTGCCCCTCCGCGAGCGCCCGGTAGGCGTGGGTGGCCTCCCGCAGGGACGCGCCGCGCGGCTGGAGCGCGAAGGGCATCACGCAGGTGTTGCCGCCCGCGGCCGCGGCCCGCGTCGCCGAGGCGAAGTCGTCCGCCATGACAATCCCGGGTCCCGAGGCCTGGGCGATGTGGACGTGGCTGTCGATGCCGCCGGGCAGCACGAGGAGGCCCGACGCGTCGAGGGTGCGGGCGGCGTCGGTGATCCGCTCGGCCACGGCCGCGATGCGCCCGTCGCGGATGCCGAGATCGGCGCGGAGCGTGTCGGTGGCGGTCACCAGCGTGCCGCCCCGGATGGCGAGGTCGAATTCGGTCATGCGGTCTCAGTCTCTTATGCGCGCACCCGCACGGGGGCCGGGCGCTCCGTCGGCTTGAGGCGCGCCCGCCAGATGGAGCGCTCGACCAGATCCCCGATCACGCCCGCCAGAACCTCTGCGACGGCCTCGCTGCCGCGGGCATTCAGGGTACGCTGCGAGACCACGACCGAGAGCCGCCAGGACGGCGTCGGATCGACGATCGGTATGGCGACCATCTCGCCGCGCTCGATCTCCGCGGCCAGGGCGAAATGCGGCATGATGGCCGCGAAGGCCTCGGCGCGCACGAGCTCCGCGATCGCCGGCAGGCTCTCGCAGTCGGTCGCCATCGGCGTGATGTCGTGGCGCGCCGCGAGCTGCTCGATCACGGTGCGCAGCACGTTCGGCCGCCCGGGAAGCACCACGGGCAGCGCCTGCCGGAAGACCTCGCCGAACGCGATCTCGCGACGCGCGGCCAGCGGGTGGGAGGCGGGGACGACGAACATCAGGTCCTCGACCATCATCTCGGTCCAGGCCACGTGCTCGAACGCCTTGTGGTCGTAGAGAAGCGCGACGTCGAGGCGACCGGATTGGATCCACTCGTCCAGCGTCCCGCTCATCGCCTCGACGATGTGCAGGCTGATGTTGGGCAGCGCCTCCGCCATCGTTCGGTGCAGCGGCAGGGACAGGCCCCGGCAGGCCGAGGTCGGCAGTCCGACCGAGATGCGCCCGCTCGGGCTCGTCGCCTGCGAGCGCACCACCTCCTTGGCCCGCTCGACCTCCTGCAGGATGCGCCGCGCGTGCTCGTAGAACTTGAGCCCGAGTTCGGTGGGCGTCACCCCGCGGGCGTGCCGGAACAGCAGCGCGACGCCGAGTTCGTCCTCGAGGTTGCGCATCTGCTGGCTGAGCGAGGGCTGGGCGATCCGCAGCACCTCGGCGGCCCGCGAGACGTTTCCGCTCTCCGCGATCTGCGCGAAGTACCGAAGCTGACGAAGATCCATGGCGATCCTGCTCAAGGCGCACGCCAGGATCGTTGCAACGCCACGAGCATGTCAAACTGCTCTAGGCCTGGGCAATCTGCGCAAGCTATGTGCATTGCGTCAAAAATTGTGTTTGCGACGCAGTGTGTTGACGCCCGAGCACCGTGTCGGATCCCGCCTATGATTGAGGCTCATAGGATTTTCCAATGTCTTGTATCGGAAATTGGTCTTTGCGGGCCCCTGTATTCGCTGCGTAGCCTGAGGCTCATCGATCAAGCATCGGGGCCGAACCCGGGCCATCATCAGGAAATCGGAGCCCATCGCATGGAAGCGCACAAGTATTTGCGCCGCCTCGTCCTGGCCGCGCCCCTGGCTTTCACGGTTCCCGGTTCGGCACTGGCGCAGCAGGAGCCCTGCATCGGCAATTCCGCGGCGATCACGGGCCCGGCGGCGTTCGGCGGTCAGGCGATCAAGATGGGTGCCGAGATCGCCATCCAAGAGATCAACGCGAAGGGCGGCGTCCTCGGCAAGCCTCTGCGCTTCGTCCAGTACGACGATGCCGGCGCGCCGCCGCGCGGCGTCGACAACACGCGCCGCATCGCGCTCGCCGACAAGTGCGTGGTGATCCTGGGCGGCTATCACTCCACCGTCTCGGTGGCGCAGGTCGAGCCGGTGCACGCCATCGGCATCCCCTTCGTCGGCGTGCTCGCGGCCAACACCCAGGCGATCGAGAACGGCCGCAGCCCGAACTACATGTTCCGGGTCTCGGCCAAGGACAAATGGGTCGCCCGCTTCCTCGTCGAGCAGGCCGCCAAGGTCTCGAAGACGGGCAAGATCGCGTTCTTCTACGAGAATACCGGCTGGGGCAACGGCGCGGTGCCGGACGTCAAGGCCGCCATCGCGAAGGCCGGCAAGGAGCTGGTCGCCGCCGAGACCTTCAACTGGAACGACCAGGACATGACCGCGCAGGCGATCCGCGCGCGCGATGCCGGCGCCGACGTCGCCCTATTCTGGGCCCTCGACCGCGAGGGCAACCAGCTCGTCCGCTCGATGGACAAGGTCGGCTACAAGCCCACCATCATCGGCGCCTGGGGCATCGCGGGCAATCTCGGCGAGCTCGCCGGCCCGCTCGCCAACGGCGTCGAGGTCGTGCAGACCTACAGCTTCATGGGCGACCTCGATCCCAAGGGTCAGGCGCTCTGGCAGAAGATCCAGGCGAAGTACGGCCTCAAGGACCCGTCGCAGATCAAGATGGGCTCGGGCATCGCCAACGCCTACGACGCCGTTCACATCGTGGCCCAGGCGATCGAGAAGGCCGGCGCCTACGACTGGAAGAAGGTCCGCGAGGCGCTCTACCAGGTCCGGTACGACGGCCTCGTCGCCAAGTACGACCCGGCCTTCGACGCCGCCGATCCCGAGCGCCAGGACGCGATCCTGCCGCGCGACTACAAGCTGACCGTCTGGTCCGACGGCAAGCTCCTGCCGATCGCCCAGACGCCCTACGGCAAGTCGAACTGAAGAACGACGAGCCGGAGGCGCACACGCGCCTCCCACGCCCTCCCCGGCGGGGAGGGGCAGGGCGCGGTTCGCCCGGATCCCCCCTCACCGGGCCGGACCGCGCCCTGCCTCCGCAGAACGACCTGCCCGCCTCGCACCGGGAGCCAACGCGGCAGCCATGACGACCGCCCTGCAATACACGCTCTCGGGCCTCGCGATCGGCGGCATCTACGCCCTCGTCGCGCTGGGCTTCCACATCATGTGGTCGGCCGCCAAGGCCGTGAACTTCGCCCACGGCGACACGCTGATGATCGGCGCCGTGCTCGCCGTGATGGGCCTCGACGCCGGCCTGCCGCTGCCGTTCGCCTGCCTGCTGGCGATCCTGGCCGGCGCCCTGTTCGGCGTGGTGCTGGAGCGCTTCGCGGTGCGGCCGTTCATCGGCGCCAACGCCTCGATCGGCTGGATGCTCACCACCATCGCGGTCGGCATCATGGCGGAATCGCTCGCCACCATGCAGTTCGGCGGCTTCTCGCGGCCCTTGCCCTCGCCGGGCGTCGACAAGGCGATCTCGATCCTCGGCGCGGGCGTCTACCCGCAGGAACTCGCCATCCCGGCGGTCGCGGTGCTGGCGATGGTGGGCCTCCACCTGATGCAGCGGCACACGCTCGTCGGGCGGGCGATGCAGGCGGTCGCCCACAGCCGCCAAGCGGCGTCCCTGATGGGCATCGACGTCGACCGCATCGTGATGCTCTCCTTCGGCCTCGCCGCCCTGTTCGGCGCGGGCGCGGGCGTGCTCGTCGCGCCCGTGATCCAGGCCTCGGCCAGCATGGGCGTCCTGCTCGGGCTGAAAGGGTTCGCGGTCGCCATCATCGGCGGCATCACCAGCGGGCCCGGCGTGGTGCTCGCCGGCCTCGCCTTCGGCGTCATGGAGAAGTTCGTCGAGGGCTACGTCTCGACCGCGGCGCGCGAGATCGTCGGCTTCAGCGCGATGATCCTCGTGCTCCTCGCCTTTCCTCAGGGCCTGTTCGGCCGCCGGGAGATCTTCAAGGTATGAAGGCTCTTCACGCCCTCGGCTTCGCGCTGCTCGCGGCCGTCCTCGTCGTCGTGCCGCTCACCTCCGGCAACGAGTACGAGCTGCGCCTGTTCATGCTGTTCCTGATCTACGGCGTGATCGCGGTCGGCCTGAACGTCCTGGTCGGGCTCACCGGCCTCGTCTCGCTGGGCCAGGCCGGCCTGTTCGCGCTCGGCGCCTATACGGGGTCGATCCTGGCGATCCGGCTCGGCCTCGACCTCGTCCTCGCCAGTCTCGGCGCGGCCCTCGTGGCCGGGCTGTTCGGCGCCGCGCTCGCCTATCCGAGCGTGCGGGTGCGGGGCGTCTACCTCGCGGTGGTGACGATCGCCTTCGGCCTCATCGTCGAGAACGTCGCCATCGAGTGGCAGGGCCTCACCGGCGGCACCACGGGGCTCACCGGCATCCCCGGCCCGAACCTCCTCGGCTACCCGCTCTCGGGCTACGCCTTCTACGCGGTGCTGGCCGTCACCCTGTTCCTTGCCACGCTGGCGGCGCACAACCTCAAGCACTCGGGCTACGGCCGCGCGATGCTGGCGGTCGCTCAGAGCGAGACGGCCGCGCGCAGCCTCGGCATCGGCGCTACGGGAATCCGCACGCTCGCCTTCGCGGTCGCGGCGGTGACGGCGGGGATCGCGGGCAGCTTCTACGCCTTCCTCAACGCCTACATCTCGCCCGACATCTTCACCTTCTCGGATTCCGTCCGCTTCCTGCTGATGGTGATCCTGGGCGGCGCGGCCTCGACCTTCGGGCCGGTCGTCGGCGCCTTCATCCTGACCTACCTGCCGGAGGTGCTGCAGAGCTTCGCCGAGTGGCAGAAATTCGCCTACGGCGCCCTGCTGCTCGCCGTGATGTTCGGTCTGCCGGGCGGCATCCTGGGCACGCTGGGCCAGTTCTACGCCCGCCTGCGCCCCGCCCCGCGCGGCGTCGATCCGGCAGAGGGCACGCCCGCCGCCGCGATCCTGGCCGGCCGCGCGCCGGCCGGCCTGGAGACCGACGGCCTCACCGTGCGCTTCGGCGGGCTGACGGCGCTCTCCGCCGCGAGCGTCCGGGTCGCCCCGGGCGAGATCCACGCCCTGATCGGCCCGAACGGGGCCGGTAAGTCGACCTTCGTCAACACGATCTCGGGCTTCTATCGGCCGAGCGAGGGGACGTTCCGCCTCGACGGGACCGATCTCGCCGGCCGGAAGGTCCACGCCGTCTCGCGGCTCGGCCTCGCCCGCACCTTCCAGAACACCGAACTCTTCGGGCAGATGAGCGTGCTGGAGAACGTCATGGTGGGCGGCTTCAGCCATCTCGGCTACGGCCTGCCCGGCGCGGTGCTGCGCACGCCCCGCTTCCGCCGCGAGGAGGCCGCCTGCCGGGCGGCCGCGATCGGGCTGCTCGATTTCGTGGGGCTCACCGAGGCGGCCAACGAGCAGGCGTGCTTCCTGCCCTTCGGCCATCAGCGCCGCCTGGAGATCGCCCGCGCGCTGGCCACGCGTCCGCGCCTGCTGCTCCTCGACGAACCCGCCGCCGGCCTGACCACGCAGGAGATCGACGAGCTGGAGGCGATGATTCGGAAGATCGCGGGGCTCGGTGTCTCGGTGCTGCTCATCGAGCACCACGTCGATCTGATCATGGCGGTCGCCGACACCGTGACGGTTCTCGATTACGGCCAGATCATCGCGAGCGACCGTCCGGAGGTGGTGCAGGCGGATCCGCGGGTGATCGAGGCCTATTTCGGCGGCCCCTCCGCCATCCTCGACGCGGAGGCCGCGTGATGAGCGAGACCCTTCTGACGGTCGAGAACCTGGAAGTCCGCTACGGTGCGGCGACCGCTCTGCGCGGCGCGAGCCTCACCGTCCCGCGCGGCCAGCTGGTCGCCGTGATCGGCAACAACGGGGCCGGCAAGACCTCGCTGATGCGCGGCATCACCGGCCTCGTCCGGCCGTGCGGCGGCCTTGTCCTCTTCAAGGGCGAGGAGGTCACGCGGTTGCCGGCCCACGCCAAGGTCGCCCGCGGCCTCGCCATGGTGCCCGAGGGCCGCCTGATCTTCCCCGACCAGAGCGTCGAGGACAATCTGATCCTGGGCGCCTACACCCATGGCGGCCTCAGGACGGCCCGAGCCAAGCAAACGCTGGAGCGCGCGCTCGCGCTCTTCCCGCGCCTGCGCGAGCGGCTGCGCCAGCCCGCCGGCAGCCTGTCGGGCGGCGAGCAGCAGATGCTCGCCATCGCCCGCGGCCTTATGGCCGAGCCCGACCTCCTCGTGATCGACGAACTCTCGCTCGGCCTCGCGCCCCGTGTCGTCGAGCAACTGATCGGCGTCCTGCGCGACCTCAACCGCCAGGGCCTCACCATTCTTCTCGTCGAGCAGCTCGCGGCCTACGCGCTCGCCATCGCCGACCACGCCTACGTGGTGGCGCAGGGGCGCGTGGTGCGGGACGGCCCGAGCGGGCTCATCGCCCGCGACCCGGAGGTCATGGAGGCCTTCCTCGGCAAGAAGAAAGCCGCCTGAGAGCGGCATCCCCGAAGACCCGACCCGGCGCGGCACCCTCCGGCGCCGCGAACGGTCTCCCACGCCCGATAAGGACCCGCCATGCCCCAGCGCGTCGTCGACCTGAGCCTCCTGATCGAGGACAACATGCCGGCCCACAAGCTCTTCCAGCGGCCGGTGATCACCACGCATCTCAGCCACGAGAGCTCGGCCGCCCTCGGTCTCGGCGTGCCGGGCGACGCGATGACCTTCCAGACGAACTTCATCGCGATGCTCGACCATGTCGGCACCCACGTGGACGCCTTCCTGCACGTGAACCCGAAGGGCCAGCCCGTCGACGAGATGCCGCTGGACCTGTTCATGGGCAAGGCGGTCTGCTTCGACCTGCGCCACATCCCCGACCTCGGCGACATCACCGTCGCCGACATGGAGGCAGCGGAGGAGAAGAGCGGCGTCAAGGTCGACGGGCACATCGTCCTGCTCTGCACCGGCTTCCACGCGCGCAACTATCCGGGCCTCGACTCGGTGTGGAAGAACCCGCTGCTCACCGCGGAGGCGACGCAGTGGCTGCACGCGCGCGGCTCGCGGATGCACGGCGTCGAGGGGCCCTCGACCGACAAGCCGAGCGACAATGTCTTCGCCCAGCACCGCCTCTGCCGCGACCTCGGCATGAGCCACTGGGAGTGGCTGGTGAACCTCGAGGAGCTGCTCGGCAAGGGCGAGGTTCAGTTCTTCGGCGTGCCGCTGAAGTTCAAGGGCGGCTCCGGCTCGCCGGTGCGCGCCTTCGCCATCGTCAACGATTGACGCGCAAGCGGCGCCCCGCCGGGGCGCCGCCTCTGGGTTCAGGAGAGCGGAGCGATGACGAGCGACCTCGACTTCATGACCGCGCTCGACCTGCGGCGCCTGATCGCGACGCGCGCGGTGTCGCCGGTGGAACTGACCGAGCGCGCCCTCGCGCGCGCCGAGGCGAGCCAGGCCACGCTGAACGCCTTCTGCCTGCTGATGCCGGACCAGGCCCGGGCGGCGGCCCGGCGGGCCGAGGACGCCGTGATGCGGGATGCCCCCCTCGGGCTGCTCCACGGGCTGCCGGTTTCGGTGAAGGACCTGATCGCGGTGGGCGGGCAGCCCTACGCCTCGGGCTCGCGCGCCATGGCGGACAACGTCGCGGCCGCCGACGCACCCTCGGTCGAGCGCCTGCGGGCCGCGGGCGCCGTCATCATCGGCAAGACCACGACGAGCGAGTTCGGGGCGAAGCCCGTGGGCGACTCGCCGCTGACCGGCATCACCCGTCATCCCTGGGACCTGACGAAGACGCCGGGCGGCTCGAGCGCGGGCGCGGCCGCGTCGGTGGCGGCCGGCATCACGCCCTTCGCGCTGGGCACCGACGGCGGCGGTTCGCTGCGCATCCCGGCCGCGCTCACCGGCCTCGTCGGCCTCAAGGCGCAGTTCGGCCGCGTGCCGGTCTGGCCGACCTCGGCGACGCCGACGCTCGCCCATGTCGGCGCGCTCGCGCGCAACGCGGCGGACGCCGCCCTGCTGACGATCGCGGTCGCCGGTCACGACCCGCGCGACCCCTTCGCGGTGGCCGGGCCCGTGCCCGACCTCCTGGGGGCGGCGAAGGCTTCCGTCGCCGGGCTCCGCGTCGCCTGGAGCGCGACCCTCGGCTACGCGCGGCCGAGCGCGGAGGTCGCGGCCATCGCCCGCTGCGCCGCCATGGCCCTGGCAGACCAGGGCGCACGCGTGGAGGAGGTCGAGGCCGTCTTCGACGCCGACCCGGCCGATCTCTGGACCGCCGAGTTCTACGCCGGGATCGGCACCCGCCTGCGCGGCGTTCTCGAGAACCGCCGCGATCTCCTGGACCCGGCCGTCGCCGACGTACTGGACGCCGCCCTCGCCCAGGAGATGCGCGCCTATTACGAGACCGTCTTCGCGCGCTACGCGCTGCGGGACCGGATGGTCCGCTTCTTCACCGAGTACGATGTGCTTCTATCGCCGACCCTGCCGATCTCGTCCTTGGAGGCAGGCCGGAACATTCCGGCCGGGCTGGAAGACCGCAGCCTCGTCTCCTGGGCCTTCTACACCTATCCCTTCAACCTCACCGGCCAGCCCGCAGCCTCCGTCTGCGCGGGGATCGCCTCGGACGGGATGCCGGTCGGCCTGCAGATCGTTGGTCGCACTCTCGGCGAGTTCGACGTGGTGCGGACGGCTGCGGCGATCGAGCGGACGAAGCCGCAGGGCTATAATCTTCGGCCGCTCGCAGAACCGTGAGGAGCGGCCGCGGTGGGATGGCCGAGTTGATTTCCAGGCGAGGCTATTCTCAGCATTGCTACTGCGCCTCCGGATCACGCGAAGGCTATCCCTAACGGCAGGAGCGGACCCTCAGACGCTCTGGACACACGGTCCGATTGTGGCGCGTTTGAGACCTCTACGCCAACCCACGTCGATGTCCGCCTCGGAGAAGCTGGCCGAGGCTGCTGATGGACCGCGAAGGCGCGGTGCCCGAGGTCCCCTTCCTGCCTCAAATTCAGGATGAGGTCTCTGCCGTCTGGCCGCGCCGAGCGCGTTTTTATCCCCGTTTTCGGGGGCAGGCCGGTGTAATTGGAGGGGTCCTTCCACGGAGCCCTGCCATGCGTAAGTCACTCGGCTCACACACGTCCCGCCGCGTTGCGCGCCGCACGGCCGAGCCCGCCCGACCGGACGGCATGCTCCCGGAGCACGGGCGCGGGTCGTCGCACCCGTGAAGTCGATGCGCAGCCCGTGATCCTGCTCTGCCTGCCAGACCGGCCCGCGGTGACGATCCCGGAGATTGAGGCGACCGAGCAGCATCTCACCCGTCTCATCGACGACCTGCTCGGTTGATCCGACGCTGAAGCAGCGGCTCGACACGCTACGCACCGATCGGGATCAGGCGCGGGCCGCACTGGAGCGCCTACGCGAGCAGATCCTGGAGCCTGTGGCGATGGCACCGGAGCGCGACGCGACGTACGCATCTGAGATGCGGGCGCGGCTGCGAGAGGGCGAGGTTCCGTTCCGAAAGACCTACATCCGCGCGGTCATCGACCGGGTGGAGGTGCAGCCCAACCAGATCCAAATCGGCAGGTCGGCGTGATGGTCGCGAAAGAGCTGTCACGAACGGACCGGACGCCGCTCCCAGCGTTCACAGTTCTGTTCGTGAATGGCGCGCCCGAAAGGAGGGCAAGGCCGACAGAAATTCCGCAATCAAATCAGCGTTTTGCAGCCGCAGAGACGAAGCAGATTGTAGGACTTGGCGGCAGGACCGGCAAGGGGCCACCTTCGGGCTATTGGCGCGTTGTGTCGCTGGGGCGGCTGCACCAACCCTCTTGAGGCCCGCATGAAGAACCCCGCTTTGAGCGTCTGGCTCTCAGCCGCCAACCGTGCTGCCGGGTGGTGGATCGGCACGGCCACATCCATAGCTCGTCGTCAGCAACAGTTGACCGTTGCCGAGCTGACCAGAGCCGTTACGGCCAAGAAGGCGGCGAGGAAGCGTAAAGCCACGCCAGGGCGCCGGACCTGAGACGGCTCCAAAGCCCGGCTGGCGAGACAGCTTAAGACATTTGGCATCGAGGCGGTTGCATGGTTTGCCCAGAAAATTTCCAGGCAGGGCAGGCTACAAAAGAAGTTGTAGCCCTCAAAGTTGCAGTAGCTGATGTATTAAGCGCTTGGGCAGGCATCGAGAACCGAATGGCGGATCTGCTAGACACCGTTATCGGCGATCCGAACATCGCTTTGCCGGTTTATTTCGCCGCTGGAAACACAGAAGCACGGTTCAAGATTGTTGACGCCTCGCTGAGGCCGGTGTTTGCCCGGTCGGAGCATGAGGCTCAGATTGTGCCGATTTGGAGTAAGCTGCTCGTTACGCTCAACCGCCTCAAAGAAACGCGCAACAAGGTCGCTCATGGGATGCTCGGAGGTACTGTCCGGCAAAGGAAGACCCATATCCGCTGGACCGGCCCTACGCTCGATGTGAACCGCTGGGCGCCTGCTGGTCAGCTTGATGGCCTGTCCTTGGCAGACATGCAGCAGTGCATCGAGGCAATCGAACGGGCAGAGTCCTACTTATACGGTTTCATTGATCTCGTGCGGGGCATCCTAGGCAAACACAACGGCTCCTCCGCTGAACTTATTGCCGAGCTAAGCGTTGGGCTTTCCGGAAACGCCTAGTGCCAGCCATGGCATTGCCTCCGGCTTCCATCAAGGGTCACGCACTTCAGACGCCATACGCAAAGACGAGCGGCAGGATTTCCTCCGGTACCCCCCCCTGGGTCCCTCTATCAGCCGAACGCGAGCCCGGGTCCGAGTGGTCTCGGCGCCGCGCTCTGGCACACCTCGTGCTGATATACAGATGCCTCCTCGCTTATCCCCAGGCTTGGGGAGACGCGGGTCAGCCGGAGCGGCTTCGTTTCCTCTTTCGGCTGGCCCGTTGCGGGGCTCAGCACCTGAAGAGATGCGCCTCTACGTCCCGTGAGTGGAGTGCTGTGGGCGATCAGCCTCGCGAGACCAAGGAACGCAAGGTGACAGACCATGCGGGGGCAGCGTTACGCTCAGGGCTCGAGCCAGGGTGATAGCCCGAACTACCCACAGGGGTCATGAATTTGAGGGGTCACTCTCGTGGTGGCGGATTGAATTTCCCCCCTGTACCCACCCCCGGCCTCGCGTTGGCCTGAAGGGGAACCGGGGG
>NZ_LSIX01000947.1:0-5839 GCF_001556475.1 Methylobacterium sp. CCH5-D2
TCCCGACCGACCCCTGCTGACGCAGGGGCCACCCTCCCCCGCAGAGGGGGGAGGGAGAGCGCGGCGCTGCCCGCGTCCCTTCCCGGTACGGTTGTGGGCCAATCCCGATGAACGCCCAGGCGCCCACGCTGCACCGCCTCGTCGTCGATGCCCTCACCGAGGCCAACCAGCGCCGCGCCGCCGACCCGCGCGCCTCCGCCTGGGTCTCGGCGAACGCCGGCGCGGGCAAGACCAAGGTGCTCACCGACCGGGTGGTGCGCCTCCTGCTCGACGGGGCGGCGCCGGGGCGGATCCTCTGCCTCACCTTCACCAAGGCGGCGGCCGCCAACATGTCGATCCGGGTGTTCCAGCGGCTCGGGCGCTGGGTGACGCTGGACGACGCCGCGCTCGGCGAGGAGCTGGAGCGCCTGACCGGCGAGCGCGCCTCGCGCGAGCGGCTCGACGCGGCCCGCCGCCTGTTCGCCCGCGCGGTCGAGACGCCGGGCGGGCTGAAGATCGAGACCCTGCACGCGCTGTGCGAGCGCCTGCTGCACATGTTCCCCTTCGAGGCGAACGTGCCGGCCCGCTTCGTGGTGCTCGACGACACGCAGTCGCGCGAGGCCTTCGAGGTCGAGACCGCCAACGTGCTGGCCGACGCGGTGGCGGGCAACCTCTCTTTGAGCGAGGCGCTGGCCCGCGTCGCCCCGGAGGCGACGGGCGACGCGCTGCGCCGGGCGATCCGCGGCGCGATGGCGGCCCGTGCGGTCCTCGGCGACGCGGCCGGTCTGGAGACCCGGTTCGACCGCCTGCGCCGGGCGCTCGGTCTCGCGCCCGGCGAGACCGACGAGAGCCTGGAGGCCGCGATCCTCGACGGCTGCGCCGTCGACCTCCCCGAACTGATCGCGGGCCTGCGCACCGGCGCCAAGACCGACGAGGGGCTGGCCGACGCGCTCGAAGCCGCCCGCGCGGCCCGCGAGACGGAAGGGGCGCTCGACCTCTACCGCGGGATCTTCTTCACCGAGAAGGACGCGCCCAAGGCCGACCGCAGCCTCGGCACCAAGGCGGTGCCCGAGCCGGTGCGCGCCGCGATGCAGGCCGAGCGCGACCGCCTCGTGCCGCTCTTCGATCGCCTGCGCGCCGCCCGCGCGCACGAGCGGACCCGGTCCCTGTTCGTGCTGGCCGCCGAGATCCACCGCCGCGTCGAGGCCCAGAAGGCTCGGCTCGGCGCGCTCGATTTCGACGACCTGATCCACAAGACCCTCGACCTGCTGCAGCGGGTCGGCGCCGGCTGGGTGCTGTACAAGCTCGACCGCGGTGTCGATCACGTGCTGATCGACGAGGCGCAGGACACCAACCCGCAACAGTGGGAGATTCTGCGCCGCATCACCGCCGAGTTCGCGGTGGGGGAGGGCGCGCGCGCCCTCAACCGCACCCGCTTCGCGGTGGGCGACCCGAAGCAGTCGATCTACAGCTTCCAGGGCGCGGATCCGCGCGAGTTCGCCGCGACCCGGCTCGCCTGGGTGGGCGAGGCGCAGAGCGCCGACCTCGTCTTCGAGGACGTGCCGCTGACGCTCTCCTTCCGCTCGACCCGCGCGGTGCTGCGGGCGGTCGATGCCGTCTTCGCCGTGCCCGCGCATTACAGCGGCCTCGCCTTCGGCGACGCGGCGGTCGGCACCGTGCACGCGAGCGCGCGGCCCTCGGCGCCCGGTGCCGTCGAGCTCTGGCCGATCGCCGAGCCCGCCGAGGAGGCGGAGCCCGACGCCTGGGCGGCGCCCGTCGATGCGCCGGAGGCCGGGGCGCCCGCGCTGCTCACGGCCCGGCGCATCGCCCGCGCGATCCGCACCTGGACGACCACCGGCGACGCGCAGGGCCGCGTCTGGCGCCCGGGCGAGATCCTGGTGCTGGTGCGAAAGCGCGGTGCCGCCTTCGAGGAGGTGATCCGGGCGCTCAAGGGCCTCGCCGTGCCGGTGGCCGGGCAGGACCGGCTGGATGTGGCCGCCCACATCGCGGTGGCCGACCTCGTGGCAGTGGGCCGCGCCGGGCTGTTGCCGGCCGACGACCTCACGCTGGCGGTTGCGCTCAAGACCCCGCTGGTCGGGCTCGACGACGACGACCTCGTGCGCATCGCCGCCCGGCGCGACCTCGCCGAGACGCTGGAGGATGCGCTCCACCGCCACGCGGAAGCGGGCGACCCGGCCGCGATCCGCGGTCGCGACGCGCTCGCCGGCTGGATCGCGCTCGCGGGCGCCGAGGGGCCGTTCGGCTTCTACGCGACGCTGCTCGGGCCGCGCGGCGGGCGCGCCAAGCTCGTCTCGCGGCTCGGCGGCGAGGCGGGCGACGCCATCGACGTGTTCCTGGCCGCCGCCGCCCAGGCCGAGCAGGGCATCGACGCGCCCTCGCTCGGCGGGTTCCTGGCGCGCTACCACGGCTCGGCGGAGGGCCACACGGTCAAGCGCGACATGGAATCGGGCCGCGACGAGGTCCGGGTGATGACCGTGCACGGTGCCAAGGGCCTGGAGGCACCGGTCGTGGTGGTGATCGACGGCTGCGAGCCGCTCGGGCGCAACGACCCGCCGCTGCTGCCGATGGTCGAGGAGGCGCTGCCGCCGGTCTGGTCGGGCGCGCGCGCCCACGATTGCGCGGCGCTGGCGCAAGCCCGCGCGGCGCTGCAGGCCCGGGGGCGGGAGGAGCACAACCGCCTGCTCTACGTGGCGATGACCCGCGCGGCCGACCGCCTCGTGGTGGCGCCCTATCGCGGGCACGAGCGCGAGACCGAGGCCGCGTGGTGCCGGATGATCCGGGCCGGTTTGGAGGGGGCGCTCGGCGCGGGCGAGGCGCGCGAGACGCCCTACGGCCCGGTCACGCTCTGGCACGACGGCGAGGCCGAGGCCGCGGCCTCGCCCGAGGGCACGCCCGCGCCCGAACCGCCTCCGGTTCCCGCGTGGCTGCACGCGCCGGCCCCGGCGGAGGCCGAGGCGCCCCCGCCGCTCAGCCCCTCCGGCGCCCTGCAGGCGGCCGACGGCCAGCGCCTGATCCCGCCGCGGCAGGCCGACGCCGAGGCGCGCCGCCGCGGCATCCTGATCCACGCCCTGCTGGAACACCTGCCCCGGCTGGAGCCGGAGAGGCGCCTGGCCGCGTCCCGCACCTATGTGGGCGCCCGCGCCCCGGCGCTCCCCGAGCCGCAGCGCGAGCGCATCGTGCGCGCGGCGCTGCGGGTGATCGAGGATCCCGGCCTCGCGCCGCTCTTCGCGGCCGGGGCGCGCGCGGAGGTGAGCCTGTCGGGCCGGGTCGTGGTCGGCGGCGTCGAGCGGCCGGTCTTCGGCCGGGTCGACCGCCTCGCGGTGGCGGATGGCACGGTCTGGCTCTGCGACTTCAAGACCGGCCGCCCGCCGGACGGCGACGCGCTGCCGGAGGCCGATGCCGGGCAGATCGCCCTCTACGCGAGCCTGCTCGCGCGGATCTATCCGGGCCACGCGATCCGCCCGCACCTGGTCTGGACCTCGGGGCCGGTGATCCGGGCGCTCGGGCCGGCGGAGGTCGATGCGGCGCTGGCGGCTGTCGGCCTAGGCCCGGCATCGACCTGAGGCCGCGCGGGAACGGGTGCCACCCTTCAGGTGCGGGCACCGCCCTTCTCCCGGGCGCATGGAGCGTGAGCGGAATGCGACCCGGGACCCAGCACGGGACGACGCGAAGCGACCGAATCCTGCGCCCGTGTCGAAGATCGAGCCGCTGCGCGACACTCTCTGTGCTGGGTCCCGGATCACCTTCCGCTGGCGCTCCAGGCGTCCGGGAAAAGGTCGCGCTCTATCCGTAGGAGTCGGCCGAGCCGATCGAAGGCCCATCGCGTGAGAGGATAATCCCGCCCTCGATGTGCCGTTCGGCACGCGGCGGACCGTCCGGCGAGCCGATCACCGCCGCCGTGGTCGCCACCATGCCACGCCTGCGCTACCTCGGCGCCGACCGGAAGCTCAGACCGCGATGCCGCCGATTCTCCAGATCCAGAACCTCCACAAGACCTACGCCTCCGGCCTCTCCGCACTCGCGGACGTGAACCTGGAGATCGCCCGCGGCGAGATCTTCGCGCTGCTCGGGCCGAACGGTGCGGGCAAGTCGACACTGATCAACATCATCTGCGGGATCGTCACGCCGACCGGCGGCACGATCACGGTGGACGGGCACGACATCGCCCGCGACTACCGGCGGGCGCGTGCCACGATCGGCCTCGTGCCGCAGGAACTGACCACCGACGCCTTCGAGACCGTCATCAAGACGGTGAGCTTCACCCGAGGCCTGTTCGGGCTGAAGCGCGATCCGGCCCATATCGAGCGGGTGCTACGCGATCTCTCGCTCTGGGAGAAGCGCGACAGCCGGATGATGCAGCTCTCCGGCGGCATGAAGCGGCGCGTGCTGATCGCCAAGGCGCTCTCCCACGAGCCGCGCCTCTTGTTCCTCGACGAGCCCACGGCGGGCGTCGACGTGGAACTGCGCCAGGACATGTGGCGCCTCGTGCGGCGCCTGCGCGACCAGGGCGTCACGGTGATCCTGACGACGCACTACATCGAGGAGGCCGAGGAGATGGCCGACCGGATCGGCGTGATCCGCAAGGGGCGCATCATCCTGGTCGAGGAGAAGGCCGAGCTGATGCGCAAGCTCGGCCGCAAGCAGCTCACCCTCCAGCTCGCCGAGCCGCTCGCCGCCCTGCCGCCGGCGCTGGCCGACCGCGGCCTCGAACTCGGCGCGGCAGGGCGCGAACTCATCTACACCTACGACAGCCAAGCCGAGCGCACCGGCATCACCCGGCTCCTCAACGACCTCACACAGGCCGGGGTCAGCTTCACCGACCTCCAGACGCGGCAGAGTTCGCTGGAGGACATCTTCGTCGGGCTGATGCGGGAGCGCGCCTAGATCATGAGCCGAATGAACTGGCCCGCCGTCCGGGCGATCTACGTCTTCGAGATGCACCGCTTCCTGCGCACCGCGACGCAGAGCATCCTGGCACCCGTCATCTCGACCTCGCTCTACTTCGTGGTCTTCGGCGCGGCGATCGGCGCGCGCATGAACACGGTCGACGGCGTGCCCTACGGCCTGTTCATCGTGCCGGGCCTGATGATGCTCTCGCTGCTGACGCAGAGCATCACCAACGCCTCCTTCGGCATCTACTTCCCGCGGTTTGCCGGCACGATCTACGAGATCCTGTCCGCGCCGATCTCGCCGGTCGAGGTGGTGCTGGGCTACGTGGGCGCGGCGGCCTCGAAGGCGATCATCATCGCGCTGATCATCCTGGCGACCGCGGCGCTCTTCGTGCCGCTGCGGGTCGAGCACCCGTTCTGGATGCTGGCCTTCCTGCTGCTCACGGCCGTCACCTTCAGCCTGTTCGGCTTCGTGATCGGGCTGTGGGCGGACGGGTTCGAGCGGCTGCAGATGGTGCCGCTCCTCATCATCACGCCGCTGACCTTCTTAGGCGGCAGCTTCTACGCCATCGAGATGCTGCCGCCCTTCTGGCAGACGGTGAGCCTCGCCAACCCGGTCGTCTACCTGATCAGCGGCTTCCGCTGGAGCTTCTTCGGCCGGGCCGACATCGGCATCGCGGCAAGCCTCGGCATGACGACGCTGTTCCTCGTCCTCTGCCTCGGGGCGGTGACGTACATCTTCCGCACGGGCTACCGGCTGAAGAGCTGAGCGCATCGCCGACCCTCCCCCCTCTGCGGGAGAGGGTGCCTCGCGCGTGCGAGCCGGGAGAGGGGACCCCAGCTTCAGGATCAGGCACGCCCTTCATGAAGTGCTAGCCTCTTCCGGCGGCCGGGTTCCCCTCTCTGCGGGACTTCGTCCCGACCGACCCCCTTCGGGGGCCACCCTCCCC
>NZ_LSIX01000948.1:0-1303 GCF_001556475.1 Methylobacterium sp. CCH5-D2
GAGGAGAGGGCCAAGGAGCGGGCAATGTCCCTTCGGCGCGGACGGCCGGTGCGACGGGCGCGCCACGGCGGCGGCGCCCTCGGGCGGTCCCGTGCGCGCCGCCCGTTGCCGGAGCGCGGAGGGATCAGGGTCCCCGCCGGAACCGCCCCTCATATGGGGTGCCGGGTCCCGGCGCGCCACCGTACGGATCCGCGTAGGGACCGGTCCCGGGGCCCGGCAGGCCGTAGACGTCCACGCGCACGTCCGGGCGCGGCCCGTCGAGGTCGGCGCAGAGGGTGTCGGGGACGGCGACGAGGGGCCCGCGCCGGGCGGGACGGCCCTCGCGCACCTCGGCCGAGGAGTAGGCGTTTCCGCCGCAGGGGCTGCCGGCCGTGAGCGGCTGGGCCGCGACCGGGCCGGCCGCGAGCAGCGGGGCGAGGAGGGCCCCGCGGCGCAGCAATCCACCGCGCAGGATCCTGCGGCGCATGGCGGTCAGCGCGCGTCGAGGCTCGCGACCGAACCGGTCTGGGCGGGTGCCGCGCCGGTCGTCGCGGCCGGAGCGTCGGCGACGGCGCCGGCGCGGGTCCAGCGGGTCGCCTCGATGATGTTGGTGCCGATCGTGGTGCGCACCGAGATCCGCAGCGGCACCAGAACCCGCGTGCCCTCGACCGGCGCCAGCCAGACGGACATGTCGCGGTTCTCCTCCATGAAGCGCACGCCCGGGCGGTCCGGCCGGTGGCCGGCGACCGCTTGGTAGCGGACGTTGCAGACGAGGACCGGGCCGGCATAGCCGGGCTTCTCGACCGCGCGCGTCTCACTGTAGCTCAGCACCACGTTGAAGCGGGTGGCGCCGTCGAACACGGGGAGCGTGCGGTTGCAGTTCTCCGGGTCGGTCGGCTCGCCGCGGGCGTGGGCGGGCATCACCAGCGCGCTCACCGGATCCATGATGCCGCGCTTGTTGGCCGCCGTGATCGGCACCCGGTCCTCCATGTCGAGGAGGGGGGGGATCACCTCGGACTGGGTGACGTTGCCGGAGCGCAGCGCCATGCGCACCGCGATGCCGGCATTGGCCGTGCGGGTGGCGATCGCGAAGGCGTTGGGCTGCGGGCTCGCCGCGAAGGTGCCGGACGCCTGCGCCGAGCCCTGGCCGCCCGTGATGGCGCCGACGAGGCCGGTGAGCACCGCCGAGACGTCGGCCCGGTAGCGCTGGCCCTCGAAGGAGCCGGCGAGCCGGGCCGTGCCGATCGGCAACCCCGCGAGGTTGATGCCGTAATCGACGGCGAGCGTGGCGGGGGGCGCCGCGCGGTGGCGCCGGGGGGCGGCC
>NZ_LSIX01000949.1:0-1480 GCF_001556475.1 Methylobacterium sp. CCH5-D2
CGCCGCCCTCGTCCTCGCCCAGCCGGCGCTCGCGCAGCAGCAGCCCCCGCCGCCGCCCTCGACCGCGCCGTCCCCGGCGCAGACGAACCCGCTGCCGACCACCACGGCGCCGAACCCGCCCCAGGACCCGGAGCGCTCCGCCGCGCCGCAGCCCGAGAAGGCGCTGACGCCCCCGGCCGTGCCGCCCGCGGACACGCGGCCGAACGCGGCCTCCGCGCGCCCGACGCTGGTCGAGACGCCCGGCGACGCGAGCGACGTCGACGAGGTCTCGCTGCCGGCCAAGCCCGCCGCGATCCTCGCCGGCAAGGCGAAGTGGGAGGAAGCGCCCCAGAGCCTGCGCCAGAGCTTCGCCCGGATCGAGGCCGACCTCGCCAAGGCCGGCATCGCCCCGGCCGGCCGGCCGATCGCGGTCTTCACCCGCACCGACGACGACGGCTTCCAGTACGAGGCGATGATCCCGGTCGCCCAGGCGCCTGAGCGGGCCCCGGACGGCGAGCTGCGCTTCGGCACCACGCCCTCCGGCAAGGCCCTGCGCTTCTCGCACAAGGGCTCCTACGAGAGCATCGACGGCACCTACGAGACGCTGACCGCCTACCTCGACGCCAAGGACATCATGGTCCAGGACCGCTTCGTCGAGGAATACGTCACCGACCTCGCGGACGGCGCCGACGACAAGCTCGAGGTGAACATCTACGCGCTGACGCGGTGAGACGGCGCCCCGCCGCGGTGCCGCGCGATCGCCAAGCGGGTCCATGCGGCGCAGGCGGGCGGGAGGACGGATCGCCGCGGTTGCTTGGCGCCCGCCCGCCCTCTACATCGGCGGTCCCCGTGGCCGATGCGCCTGAAGGTTTCGCGAGCCCGCTCGGGCCGGCATGGTAGCGGGGTCGGCAGTGACGGGGCGGTCCGGACCAGTTCTCTGGGCCGCTCCCGTGAGACCCAGTGGGCCGGGCGGCTGCAGGGGTGTCGGAGGCGCGGGGAACAGGAACCGCGGATCCGGCGCATGGCCCACAAGATTTCCCAGGCCGTCCGCCTGGCCTGACCCGTTCCGGGACAGGTGCCGGACCGGCCCTTGTCGCTTCGTTCACGTCGCCCGGTAAGGATAAAGGTGGGCCGGGGAACCGGCCGCGTGCCACCGCGTTTCTTCGGGCCTGACGACCATGCGACGCCTCCTCACCGGCGGGATCAAGGCGATCCTGGCGATCGCCGCCCTCTCCACCGCCGCCCACTGGGCCCTGCGCGTCCAGCGCGAGCAGCCGACGGCGGTCGCCCGCGCGACCGCCATCCCCGAGCCGACCACGACCGGCTCGATCGCGCCGCGCGAGGCCGAGCGTCCGGCCGCCGCGGTCGCCGCGCCCGCCCGCGGGCTCGACCAGCAGCATCTCGGCGCGCTCATCGCCAGTCACAGCGGCGAGAAGGCCCGGGTGCAGAAGGCCAGCGCCCGCGAGACGACGCGGGAAGCCCGCCGCTGAGCACGGCGGGG
>NZ_LSIX01000094.1:0-4135 GCF_001556475.1 Methylobacterium sp. CCH5-D2
ATACCCCTCACCCTGTCCCTCTCCCTATGGGAGAGGGGACCCGCGCACGCCTAGTCCTGCACGGCATCTTCTGGAGCGGTCCCCAGGCCATCGTTCGTCTGAGAAGCCTCCCCCACAGAGGGAGAAAGCAGCGCGGGCGCCCCCGAACGAGAAAAGCCCCGGCCTCTCGGCCGGGGCTTTCCCCTGAACGTACGGCTCGCAGCCGATCAGGCGCGGCCGGCCTGCTGGGCCACCTCGGTGGCGAAGTCCGGGCCCTCTTCCTTCTCGATGCCCTCGCCGAGCGCGTAGCGCACGAAGGCGGTGAGGTTCACCGGAGCGCCGACCTTGCCGGCGGCCTCCTTCAGCACCTGCGAGATGGTCTTCGAGCCGTCGTGCACGAAGGGCTGCTCCAGGAGGGTGACCTCCTTGTAGTAGCTCTTCAGGCCGCTCTCGACGATCTTGGCCATGACGTGGTCCGGCTTGCCGGCGTTCTTCTCGCGCAGGATGTTCGACTCGCGCTCCACCGTCGCGGCATCGACGCCCGAGGCGTCGAGCGCCACCGGGTTGGTCGCGGCGACGTGCATGGCGATCTGGCGACCGAGCGCGGAGAGCGCGTCCACGTCGCCCTCGGACTCGAGCGCCACCAGCACGCCGATCTTGCCGAGGCCGTCCGAGATCTGGTTGTGCACGTAGCTCGCGATCACGCCCTTGGAGACTTCGAGCTTGGTCACGCGGCGCAGGGTCATGTTCTCGCCGATGGTGGCGATCAGGCTCTGCAGCTTGTCGGCCACGGTCTCGGAGGCGCCCGGGAAGTGGGCGGCCTGCAGCCCCTCCAGCGTGCCGTCGCTGTTGAGCGCGATCTTGGCGGCCTCGCGGGCGAAGGCCTGGAAGGCGTCGTTGCGGGCGACGAAGTCGGTCTCGGAATTCACCTCGACCACCGCGGCGTGGCGGCCGGCGGACTCGACGGCGACCAGACCCTCGGCGGCGACGCGGCCGGCCTTCTTGGCGGCCTTGGCGAGGCCCTTCTTGCGCAGCCAGTCGACGGCGGCCTCGAGATCGCCCCCCGTCTCGTTCAGCGCGCCCTTGCAGTCCATCATGCCCGCGCCGGTCTTCTCGCGGAGCTCCTTCACCATCGCGGCGGTGATGTTGGCCATGGCCGGTCCTTTCGTCTCGCTCCCGCGGGAGTCTCTGAGATGAGAGGGCCCGGCGCCCTGTGGAGCGCCGGGCCCGAAGATGGGGTTCTCAAGGAAGCTGCGCCGGCCGCGAGGCCGACGCCGGTCCCAAAAAGAATCAGGCGGCGGCGGCGGCCTCGACGAAGCCGCGGGCCTGATCGACCCAGCCGTCGCGGGCGATGCGGCCGTTGAGCTTGAGGTCGCCATCGATCTTGGCGACGTCGTCGGCGCTCATCGCGGCGATCTGCCAGTAATGGTAGATGCCGGCATCGTTGAGCTTCTGCACGATCTGCGGGCCGGCGCCGTTGAGCTTGGTCAGGTCGTCCGGAGCGCCGCGCGGGGCGGCGAGCAGCTCGAAGTGCTCGGTCGACTCGGCGAGCATCGCCACGTCGGCCGGATCGAGGGCGCCCGACTCCACGGAGAGGGCCGCGTCGTCGTTGGCCGGCAGCTCCTCGGCCATCGGCTCCTCGGAGGCGCCGAGATCGACGCCCGACGAGCCTTGAGCCCGCGAGATGCCGTCGATCGCCGCGCGGGCGATGAGGTCGCAGTAGAGCGCGATGGCGCGGCCCGCGTCGTCGTTGGCCGGGACGATGTAGCTGATGCCGTCCGGGTTGCAGTTGGTGTCGACGATGGCGGCCACCGGGATGCCGAGGCGGTTCGCCTCCTTGATCGCCAGCTGCTCCTTGTTGGTGTCGATCACGAACAGCAGGTCGGGCACGCCGCCCATGTCCTTGATACCGCCGAGCGCCTTCTCGAGCTTGTCCTTCTCACGGGACAGCATCAGGCGCTCCTTCTTGGTGAGGCCGGGGCCGCCGGTCTCGAGCGTCTCGGAGACCTTGCGCAGGCGCGAGATCGAGCCCGAGATGGTCTTCCAGTTGGTCAGCATGCCGCCGAGCCAGCGGGAGTTGACGTAGTACTGGGCCGAGCGCTTGGCGGCGTCGGCGATCGTGTCGGCGGCCTGGCGCTTCGTGCCGACGAACAGCACGCGGCCGCCGCGGGCGACGGTGTCGCTGACGGCCTGGAGGGCCTGGTGCATCGCCGGGACCGTCTGGGCCAGGTCGATGATGTGGATGTTGTTGCGGGTGCCGAAGATGTAGGGCTGCATCTTCGGGTTCCAGCGGTGCGACTGGTGACCGAAATGGGCGCCCGCCTCAAGGAGCTGGCGCATGGTGAAGTCGACGGCCATGATTCTCTCGTTCTCCGGTTGATACCGCCGCGGAGGAAGCGACCGGCCCATCCGACCAGCCACCGGAAACGCCTCATTCAGTCATGAGGCCAGCCCCGCGTGTGGAATGGGCGGGCCCATAGCAGAGGGTGGGCGGCGAGGCAAGGGAACGCCGCGGACCGCCGAGGCCCGACGCCGCCGCGGAAACCTGAGATTGCGGTCCGGCCGGGGCCGCCCGGGTCGTCACCGCCTGCGACACCGGGATTGCATCGCCGGAAGCGCGCAGGCTAACATAACCTCAACGATATTTCTGCGCGCTGATCCGCCGATATTCTAACCTGAGGTCTGGATATCGGCGGGGCGCGCGGGCCGGATATTCGGCCGTCGTATCGGCTTGGGGGGTCTCGATGCGCGCACGCTCCGCGGTACTGTCCGCCTGTCTCCTGACCGGCCTCCTCGGCAGCCTGCTGTCGGCCTGCGATTCGCCGAGCGCCAAGGTCACGCAGTTCCGGTTCGGCAGCGCGGACACGCTCGCCACCACCGGCAACCTGCGCCTCGTCAGCGAGCGCCTGCGGCCGGGTCCCGACGGCTCGCTCCTGCCGATCGTCTGCACCGAGCCGAGCCCGGACTACGCCATCGCCTTCGGGCAGAACGCCAACGCGAACGCGACCGTCACGATCCCCGAGAAGGCGAGCGTGAGCGGCGGCGGGGCCTACGCGCAGACCGAGACCGCGACGCCGCTCGCCGGCCGCGCCCCGGCGGTGCTGGCGCTGCGCGACGGGCTGTTCGCGGCCTGCCAAGCCTACGCCAACGGCGTGATCGGGCACGACGCCTACTCGATGATCCTGAGCCAGTACGGGACCCTGCTCGTCGCCCTGGTGGCGGAGAAGCCCGCCGACTCCGCGCGATCCGCCGATCCGGGCCGGAGGGCGACGCTGTCGGCGATGCTGGTCGCCTGCATCGGGCAGCACGACGGCACGCGGATGCCGCAATCCGAGAGCCGCCTGCTCACCGAGCCCTTCTGCCGCCGGGTGCTGGCCGCCGGCCTGCGCCACGCCCTGATCCGCAGCTGAGGAGCCGGGCGAATGACGAGGGACGCAGCATCCACCGCACTTGCCGCACCCGCCCCTCCGGGCCCGGGCGCGGAGGCCGCAATCGTCGATGCCGCGACGGCGATCGCGGAGGAGTTCGGTCACTTGCACCTCACGCCCGGGCAGCAGCCGACGGCCCTGTGCCTGTCCGGCGGCGGGATCCGAAGCGCCGCCTTCTGCCTCGGCGTCGTCCAGGCGTTCGCCCGATATCGTCTCCTGCCGCAGTTCCAGTACCTCTCCACCGTCTCGGGGGGCGGCTATACGGGGGCGTGGCTGACGCGCCTGATCGCGGAGCGCAGCGAGACGGCCGCCGCCCAGGGCAGGCCCCTCGACATGGACGCGCTCCAGGACGAGATCGCGGCCCCGGCCGACCGGGCCGAGACGGACACCGTGCGGGGCCTGCGCCGCTACACCAGCTACCTCACGCCGAGCCGCGGCTTCGCCTCCCTCGACACCTGGGCGGGCATCACGCTCTGGTTGCGCAACACCCTGATCAACTGGTTCGTGTTCCTGCCGGTGTTCGGAGCCCTGGCCGGACTTCCGATCCTCTACGCCGCCGCGACCTACGCGGTGGCCGGCGCGAGCGGCCGCAGGTTCGACGGCGTGGCCGCCCATGTCGGCTATGCGGGCGCCCTGGCCCTGTTCATCGCCGTCCTCGGCTCGATCGTAGCCCTGCCGAGCCACACCCATCCGGACGACAGGACGGACCGGCGCGAGGCCTACGGCCT
>NZ_LSIX01000950.1:0-2840 GCF_001556475.1 Methylobacterium sp. CCH5-D2
CGGGCCGGCAAGCCCGCGCCGCCGCCAATCCCCTGCCGCCCCTACCCGCCGAAGACCGAGGTCAGCACCTCGCCGCCGCGGTTGATCGCGACCTCCCACATGTTCATCGGGGCGCGGGTCAGGCGCTCGATATCCTTGGTCGTGGTCACGGGAGCGCCGTTGATCGCCAGCACCATATCGCCCTTGCGCAGGCCGGCGCGGGCGGCGATCGAGTTGTCCTCCACCGCCTGGACGGTCACGCCGTCGCTCGGGAAGTCCGCCTGCATCTCCTCGGCGACCGCCGGCGAGGTGTTGACGAAGGTGGCCCCGAGGAACGGCGAGCGGGTGCGCACCTTCACGGGCTCGCGCGGGCGCGTCTCGGGGGCGGGCCCGAGCTTCACCGGCAGGCTGATCCGGCTGGTGCCGCGCAGGACGCCGAACTTGGTCTGGCCCTCGATGCCCTTGAGGGCGAAGCGGTAGCCGAAGGCCTCCGGGTCGTCCACGACCTGGCCGTCGACCGAGAGGATCAGGTCGCCGCGCTTGAGTCCGGCCTCTTCGGCCGGGCTCTTCGGGGCGAGGTTGGCCACCAGCACGCCGGTCGGGTGGTCGAGGCCCATGCTCTCGGCGATGTCGGGCGTCACGTTCTGCACGCGCGCGCCGAGCCAGGGCCGGCGCACGGTGCTCGCCCCGCCCTTGGCCGAGTCGACCACCGCCTTGACCATGCTGGCGGGGATCGCGAAGCCGATGCCGTGGCTGCCGCCGGACTGCGAGTAGATCGCCGTGTTGATGCCGACGAGCCGGCCCTGGAGATCGACCAGCGCGCCGCCCGAGTTGCCCGGATTGATCGCGGCGTCCGTCTGGATGAAGAACTGGTAGTCCGACGAGCCGACCTGGGTGCGGGCGAGCGCCGAGACGATGCCCTGCGTCACCGTCTGGCCGACGCCGAACGGGTTGCCGATCGCCATCACGAAGTCGCCGACCTCGAGCGACTCCGAATCGCCGAACGGCATCGCGATCAGGCCGCCCGAGGGGTTCTTGATCTTGATCACCGCGAGGTCCGTGCGGGGGTCGCGCAGCACGATCTGGGCCTCGAACTCGCGCTTGTCGGCGAGCGCGACCCGCACCTCGTTCATGTTGTCGATGACGTGGTTGTTCGTGATGATCAGCCCGGACTCGTCGAGGATGACGCCGGAGCCGAGCGAGCGCTGCGCCCGCTCGCCGGGCAGGCCGCGGGGCCCGCGCCCGCCGCTCTCCTCGCCGAAGAAGCGGCGCATGAACTCCTCCATGGCGTTCGCCCGCGCGTTCGAGCGCTTCTCGACATGGGAGGCGTAGACGTTGACCACGGAGGGCGAGGCCCGCTTCACCACGGGCGCGAAGGAGAGCTGCACCTCGCCCCGGCTCTGCGGGACGGGCTTGGTCGCGAGGCTCTCCTTGGCGGCGTAGGGCTCGGGCGTCTTCTGGGCGTGTGCCGCCTGGGTGAGCGTCGCGAGGGCGACGGCGGCGCTGAGGATGGGCGCAAGGGTGCGAGGCATGCAGGGCTCCGGTCCGGGACCGCACGCGACGGCCGCGGGGCGAGGCGCGCAGCGAAGGCGCGTCCCGCGGCCGGATCGCTCTGGTCGTATCGGGCGCTCTTATCGCGCCCGGATGTGGCGGGCGAGAGGCTTGTTCAGGCCCGCAGGAACGCGATGAGGTCGGCGGTCAGGCGCTCGGCATGGGTGAAGGGCACGGCGTGCGGCGCGTCCTCGTAGGCGATGAAGCGCGCGCCCGGGATCGCGGCCGCGGCGGCCCGGCCCGAGATATCGACCGGCACGGTCTGGTCGGCGTCCCCGTGGATCACCAGCGTCGGCACCTTGATGTGCGCGAGGTCGGCGCGGAAATCCGTCTCGCCGAAGGCCCGCACGCACGCGACCGTGGCCTTGGGCGAGGCCAGCATGGCGAGGTTGCCGGTCCAGGCGATGAGCTCGCTGGAGGACGGCGAGGAGAACACGCCGACGCCGAAGAAGGTCTTGGCGAAGTTCGCCAGGAAGTGCGGACGGTCCGTCTTCAGACCCGCGATCATCCCGTCGAAGACGGAGCGATCGACGCCGTCCGGGTTGTCGGCGGTCTTCAGCAGGTAGGGCGGGACGGCCGAGACCAGCACGGCCTTCGCGACGCGCGCGCCGCCGTGACGGGCCATGTAGCGGGCGATCTCGCCGCCGCCCATCGAGAAGCCGACCAGGGCGACGTCCTGTAGGTCGAGCCGGTCGAGGACCGCCTTCAGGTCGTCCGCGAAGGTGTCGTAGTCGTAGCCCGTCCAGGGCTGGTCCGAGCGTCCGAAGCCCCGCCGGTCGTACGCGACCGTGCGGAAGCCCGCCTCGGTCAGCGCCGGCTGCTGGTACTCCCACATGTCCGCGTCGAGCGGCCAGCCGTGGATCAGCACGACGGGCCGCCCGCTGCCCCAGTCCTTGACGTAGAGCCGTGTCCCGTCGCCGGTCTCGATGAACGCCATCGCGTCCCCTCCCCTCTGGCCAGATCAGACGGGGGAAGTCGGCTCGGACCGGAACGTTCCGGCCGGGGCGAGGGCGCGGCCGCAGTTCAGGCGGCCTGCGTCTGGCGGACGGCGCGGCGCCGCTTCGGTGCCTCGGCGACGGGGGCGGGCTCGGATACCGACGGGGACGACGCCTCGGGCTCCGGCGCCCGGCGCCGCTGCTGGCCGAGGCCGAGGGCGCGGGCGAGTTCCGAGCGCTGCTCGGAGTAGCTCGCGCTCGTCATCGGATAGTCCCGCGGCAGGCCCCACTTCTCGCGGTAGGCCTCGGGGGTCAGGCCCCGCAGGGTGAGGTGGCGGCGCAGCGTCTTGTAGGGCTTGCCGTCCTCGAAGCTGA
>NZ_LSIX01000951.1:0-223 GCF_001556475.1 Methylobacterium sp. CCH5-D2
CGGCGGCCTCCGCGAGGGCGCGCTCGGCGGCCGGGGTGAGAGTGCGCGGGGGCGGCGCGGCGGCGGCAAGCGTTGCGTCGGCGGGCATTTCGTCTTGCATCGGGCTCGCTCGGATGGAAGGGCAGGGCGTCGGCGCGAGGGCCGGCAGGCTTCGGGATGACGAGACAAGTGGCATCACGGCAGACACCGCGCAACGGACGAGGCCCGCGACCTCCGGCAGCGC
>NZ_LSIX01000952.1:0-249 GCF_001556475.1 Methylobacterium sp. CCH5-D2
GCCGTAGCCGCCGTAGAGGCTGCCGGCCGCCAGGCCGCCCGCGAGGCCGAGCCCCACGCCGACGCCGAGGCCGCCGAGGCCGTAGCCGCGCCGGCCGTAGCCGTATCCGTAGCGGTTGCCGTAATAACCGCGGTTGAAGCCGTAGCCGCGGTTGAAGCCGTAGCCGCGGCCCGCCAGACCGGCCCCGCCGAAGCCGGCCCCACGATTGAAGCCGCCGCCGATCCCGACGCCGCCGCGGTTGAAGCCGCC
>NZ_LSIX01000953.1:0-577 GCF_001556475.1 Methylobacterium sp. CCH5-D2
CGCGACCGGCCGGAAACTCGCTTGGCCCCTCAAGGACCTGCCGGCCGGCGCGGCCCCGCGCGACCTCCGGCCAAGCTTCGCTGCACCGCGGCGCGGGCGCGCAGGCCTGTTGCGGATCGGCGACGGTGCGGCCGGCCGGATCGGGCTAACCCAAAACCGTGATGCAATCGACAACGCCGGACGCGCAAGCCCGCGCCCGGCCCGCGGACGGAACCGGAAAGGTTTTGTTTACCGCACCGATGGACCCTCGCCGCAGGTCTTCCTGCTTGCCCCGCCGAGCCTCCAAGGATTCGTTCATGCGCGCCTCGACCGCCGTCAGCGCCCTCCTCGCCACCGTCCTCGCCACGACGCTCGCGCTCGGCGCGCAGGCGGGCAGCGAGACCCCGGCCCGCTCCGTCGAGAAGACCTTCCTGATCCCGTCGAGCGAGGGCTACGGCGTCGCCGACTGCCTGACGACCCCCGGCAGCGCCTGCGGCCAGACGGTGGCCGATTCCTGGTGCGAGGCCCAAGGGTTCGCCGCCGCCGGCTCCTTCGGCATCGCGGCGCCGGAGGAGTATACCGGCTCGGTCGACCTGCC
>NZ_LSIX01000954.1:0-13183 GCF_001556475.1 Methylobacterium sp. CCH5-D2
CGGCGGCCCTCTGTCCCGCCCTGCCCGCCCGCGCGGCCGAGGTCGGCGCCGGGAAGGCCGGGGACTTGGCCGGCCCCTACGGCGAGCGCCTGACGATCGACGAGCGCGGCATCACCCTGACCTTCCCGGACGACGCCGCGAAGCTGCGCATCGGCGGCCGGCTCCAGCTCGATTTCGGTGCGGCCGGCCTTCGGCAGCCGGGCCTGCCCGAGCCGTTCTCCGACAACATCGCGGTGCGCCGCTCCTGGATCGAGAGCTACCTGACCCTCGGCAGGACGCTTGAACTCGCCTTCCAGTACGATTTCGCCGAACCGACCCGCCCGATCAGCGACGCGGCCATCGGCTGGAAGGGCATACCCGACACGATCCTCACGCTCGGCAACATGAAGGAGCCCTTCAGCCTCGACCAGCTGATCAGCGACAACAACACGGTCTTCACCGAGCGCTCGCTCGCCGACGCCTTCGCGCCCGCGCGCAATTTCGGCTTCGCGATCGGCCGGACGATGGGCAACTGGACGGCGGTGGTCGGCGTCTTCGGCGGCAACGTCAACACGGACATCCGCAGCGAGGGCGTCTCGGCCGCCGCCCGCCTCACCGCGGCGCCGATCAACACCGACGCGCAGGTGCTGCATCTCGGGGTCAGCGGCAACTACCGGAGCCTGCCGCGCAACGAGGCGCCGCTGCAGCTCTCCGCGCGCTCGGAGGCCTTCCTGTTCGCCAGGCCCTTCGTGAACACCGGCGACATCCGGGACGCCGCGAGCGTCGGGCGCGTCGGGCTGGAGGCGGCCTACCGGCACGGCCCGGTCCTGATCCAGGCCGAGTACATCCGAACGGAGGTCGAGCGCTTCGGGGCCGCGCGGCCCCTGAGCTTCCAGGGCGGCTACGTCGAGGCCAGCGTCGTCCTCAACGGCGAGGGGCGCCGCTACGCGCTGACGCCGGAGTACGGCACCACCTACGCGATCTTCTCCGGCGTCCGGGTCGGCGACGCGGAGCGGGTCTCGAACGGCGGGTTCGGCGTGTTCGAGTTCGCCGCCCGCTTCAGCGCCATCGACCTCGACGACGGCCCCGTGCGGGGCGGCATCGAGCGGGACGTCTCGGTCGGGCTCAACTGGTACCCGGACCGCAACGTGCGCCTGATGGCCGACTACGTCCGCTCCCACGCCGCGCCCTCGGCCATCGCGGGCGGGCGCACGATCGACGCCGACACCTTCATCGGCCGGCTGCAGTTCTACTGGTAGAGGGGCCCCTCTCCCCGCTCGCGGGGAGAGGCCTGTCCGCACCGTGGTGGCGCCCGGACGGGGAGCGGCGCGGTTCAGCCTCGTAGGGTCGCGCCGGTCTTGCGCGCGACCTCGGCCACGATCTTCTGGCTCACCGCCTCGATCTCGGCATCCGTCAGCGTGCGCTCGGTCGGCTGCAGCCGCACGGCGACCGCGACCGACTTCTGGCCCTCGGGCACGCCCGCGCCCTCGTAGAGGTCGAACACGTCGACGCCCACGACGAGCTTGCGCTCGGCCCCTTGCGCGGCCCGCACGATCTCGCCGGCCGGCACGTCGCGGCCGACCACGAAGGCGAAGTCGCGCGCGAGCGGCTGGAGGTCGGAGAGCGCGAGCGCGGGCTTGGTCTTCGTCGCCCGCTGCTTCGTCGGCGGCAGGGCGCCGAGATCGATCTCAAAGGCCACCAGCGTGCCCTTGAGGTCGAGCGCCTTCATCACCCGCGGGTGGATCTCGCCGAAATGGCCGACCTGGTTCTTCGGCCCGAACTGCAGCGTGCCGGAGCGGCCGGGATGCAGCCAGGCTGGTCCGCCAGCGACGACCTGCAGCCCGCCGGTCGGCACGCCGAGGGCGGAGAGCAGCGCCAGCGCGTCGGCCTTGGCCTGGAAGGCATCGACCGTCGCGGCCGCGCCCTCCCAGTTCCGGCCGGCCCCCGTGAAGCCCGCCGTGCCGCGGCGGACCGCGGTCGCCCGGACGCTCTGGCCCTCGGGCGCGTCGCTGGCGAAGCACTGGCCGACCTCGAACAGGGCCGCGTCCGGGTAGCCACGGTCGGCGTTGCGCTGCGCGGCGCGCAGCAGGCCCGGCACGAGGCTCGGGCGCATGTCGGAGAGTTCCGAGGCGATGGGGTTGGCCAGCACGAGGTCGGCCCCGCCGCCGCCGAACAGTTCGGCGTCGGCGTGCGGGATGAACGACCACGTCACGGCCTCCATCAGGCCGCGGCCGGCGAGCGCCCGCCGGGCGAGCCGGGTGCGCTTCTGGATCGGGGTGAGGACCGGTTTCGCGACGCTCTCGGACCGCGGCAGGGGCCGGGCCTCGATCCGGTCGAGGCCGGCGATGCGGATCACCTCCTCGACGAGGTCGGCCTTGCCCTCGATGTCGGGCCGCCAGGAGGGGGTGAGCACCTTCACGCGGTCGCCCGAGCCCGCCACGTGGAAGCCGAGGGCCTCGAGGATCACCTTCATCTCGACCCGCGGCAGGTCGAGGCCGGCGAGCCGGCGCACCTCCGTCCAGGGGAAGTCGATGACCCGCTCGGTCTCGGGCGCCTCGCCCACGACCGTCGCCTCGGTCGGCGTGCCGCCGCAGATCTCAAGCACCAGCCGCGTGGCCTGGTCGAGGCCCGGGAGCGTCGAGGCCGGATCGACGCCGCGCTCGAAGCGGTAGCGCGCGTCCGTCACCACGCCGAGGCGCCGCCCGGTCTGGGCGATGTTCTGCGGGTTCCACAGGGCCGACTCGATGAGGACGTCGGTCGTGGTCTCGTCGCAGCCCGAGGCCTCGCCGCCGATGATGCCGGCGATCGACTCGACGCCCGCCGCGTCGGCGATCACCACCATTTCGGGCCCGAGCCGGTGCTCGCGCCCGTCGAGCGCCTTCAGGCTCTCGTCCGCGCGGGCGAGGCGCACGGTGAGGCCGCCCTGAACCTTGGCGGCGTCGAAGACGTGCAGCGGCCGGCCGCGGTCGAAGGTCATGTAGTTGGTGATGTCGACGAGCGCGTTGATCGGCCGGAGGCCGATCGCCCGCAGCCGCGCCTGCATCCAGTCGGGCGAGGGGCCGTTCTTCACGCCCCGCACCAGGCGCAGCGCGAAGAGCGGCGCGAGGTCCCGGTGCTGCTCGTGCAGGTCGAGCGTCACCGGGACGGGGCAGGGGCTTTCCCCGCGCACCGGCGGCTCGGGCGCCCGCTTCAGCGTGCCGAGGCCCACCGCCGCGAGGTCGCGGGCGATACCCGAGACCGCCGTGCAGTCCGGGCGGTTGGGCGTCAGGTTGATCTCGATGACCGGGTCGTCGAGCCCCGCGTAGAGGGCGTAGGGCTGGCCGACGGGGGCGTCCCCCGGCAGATCGAGGATGCCGTCGTGGTCGTCGCCGAGGCCGAGCTCGGCCCCCGAGCAGAGCATGCCGCGGCTCTCGACGCCGCGGATCGTGCCGACCGACAGGGTGATGTTCTTGCCCGGCACGTAGGTGCCGGGGGGCGCGAAGACCGAGATCATGCCGGCTCGCGCGTTCGGCGCGCCGCAGACCACCTGCAGCGGCTGCCCGTCGCCCGCATCGACCGTGCAGACGCGCAGCCGGTCGGCGTTCGGGTGCTGCTCGGCGGTGAGCACACGCGCCACCACGTAGGGCTTCAGCGCGGCGGCCTTGTCCTCGATGCCCTCGACCTCCAGCCCGATGCGGGTCAGCGTCTCGGCGATCGCGTCGAGCGAGGCGCCGGTGTCGAGGTGGTCCTTGAGCCAGGAGAGGGTGAACTTCATCGGGGTGGTCCCTCGGCCAAGCGCCGCGCGGGCGCGCCGGTCAGGATGCGCGGGCGGCGGCCGGAGCCGCCGGCGGGATCAGGCGGTGAGGCCGGCGACCAGGCTCGGCACGTCGAGCGGGCGGAAGCCGTAATGGTCGAGCCAGCGCACGTCCGCCTCGAAGAAGGGGCGCAGGTCCGGCATGCCGTATTTGAGCATGGCGATGCGGTCGAGGCCGACGCCGAAGGCGAAGCCCTGGACCTCGTCCGGATCGAGCCCGCAATTGCGCAGCACGTTCGGGTGGACCATGCCGCAGCCGAGGACCTCTAGCCAGTCCGTGCCCTCGCCGAAGCGGATCTCGCCGCCCTTGCGGGAGCACTGGATGTCCACCTCCGCCGAGGGCTCGGTGAAGGGGAAGAACGAGGGTCGGAAGCGCATCTTCACCGCCTCGACCTCGAAGAAGGCTCGGGCGAACTCCTCCAGCACCCATTTGAGGTTGGCGATGTTGGCGGCCTTGTCGATCACCAGCCCCTCGCACTGGTGGAACATCGGCGTGTGGGTCTGGTCGGAATCGTGCCGGTAGGTCCGGCCCGGGATGATCACGCGGATCGGCGGCGCCTTCGCGCGCATGGTGCGGATCTGCACCGGCGAGGTGTGGGTGCGCAGCACCTTGCGCTTCCCCTGCGCGTCCGGCGCGAGGAAGAAGGTGTCGTGCATCTCGCGGGCCGGGTGGCCGGGCGGGAAGTTCAGCGCCGTGAAGTTCAGCTCGTCCGTCTCGATGTCGGGCCCTTCCGCGACGGAGAAACCCATATCGGCGAAGATCGCGGTGATCTCCTCCATCACCTGGGAGATCGGGTGGATGCGCCCGCGCGTGTCCGGCGCCTCGCGCAGGGGCAGCGTGACGTCGACCCGCTCGGCGGCCAGACGCGCCTCGAGGGCCGCCTCGGCCAGCGCCTCGCGGCGACCGGCGAGCGCGCCCTGCACCCGGTCGCGCAACCCGTTGATCTGGGGACCGCGGACCTTGCGCTCGTCGGGCGTCATCGCGCCCAGCGTCTTCAGGAGGTCCGAGACGCTGCCCTTCTTGCCGAGCGCGGCGACGCGCACGGTCTCCAGGGCGGCCTCGTCGGAGGCCGCCGCGACCTGGGACAGGAGATCGCGTTCGAGCGTGTCGAGGTCGGTCGTCGCCATGGGTGTCGCTGGTCTGCCGGTTCGCTGTTGCCGGGGCGTTTGCGCGTTTGCCGGAGATCGCGCAAGCGCGCAAACGCCCTGGGACGGCTTCGAAAACGGAAAAGGCGCGGCGCTCCCGGGGAGCGCCGCGCCTTTGCTGCATCCGTGATGCGGGTCGCTCAGGCGGCCTTGGCGGCCGGCAGGGCGGCCTTGGCCTTCTCGACGACGACGGCAAAGCTCGCCGGCTCGTGGATGGCGAGCTCCGAGAGCGCCTTGCGGTCGACGACGATGCCGGACTTGGCCAGGCCGTCGATGAAGCGCGAGTAGGTCAGGCCGTGCTCGCGGACCGCGGCGTTGAGGCGCTGGATCCAGAGGGCGCGGAAGGTGCGCTTCTTATTCTTGCGGTCGCGGTAGGCATACTGCATGCCCTTCTCGACCGCCTGCTTGGCGATGCGGATCGTGTTCTTGCGGCGGCCATAGTAGCCCTTGGCGGCCTTCAGAACCTTCTTGTGCTTCGCGTGACTCGTCACGCCGCGCTTGACGCGGGCCATGGGGTATCTCCTGGATTACGAAAAAGACAGATCGCTCGGGTGGTGAAGAACTTACCGCTGGTTGGGCAGGAAGTACTTCTTCACGTTGGCGGCATCGCCCTCGAACAGGGTCGTGGTGCCGCGCAGGTTGCGGATCTGCTTCGTGGTCCGCTTGATCATCCCGTGGCGCTTGCCGGCCTGGGCGTACATCACCTTGCCGGTGCCGGTGATCTTGAAGCGCTTCTTGGCGCCCGACTTGGTCTTCAGCTTGGGCATTTGGCTCTCCGATGCGCAATGCCCTCCGTCCGGTGATCCGGGGAGGTTTGCGCGAAGTTGCTTCTGGTGGAGCAGCACGAGCCGCCACGGCAGCCCTACGGCCGGGCGGTTCGACGCGGGGCGGCTTATGACAGAAACGAGACGCCGCATCAATGGGCGCGCGAAGGTGGGCCGAACGGGCGCTCCCCACCGGGCTCCGCCCTTTCCCGGACGCCTGGAACGCAGTGGAAGGTGATCCGGGATCCAGAGAATGAAGGGCCGCGAAGCGGCGCCACCTTCATGCGCCGGCGCAAGTTCGGACGCTTCGCGGCTTACCGTGCTGGGTCCCGGATCACCCTCCGCTATCGCTCCGGGCGTCCGGGAAAGCGGCGTGGTGCGAAACGCCCAAGCTCCGGAGGGTAGGGCGCCCCGCGCTGCGGGGAAAGCGGGGAGGGCGTTGCGCAGCGCACAAAAGCGGCGTGACGGGCGCGGCGGTGCGGAACCATAAACCTTGGCCGTCCGTTCTGTTCATGTCCCACTCAGGCCCGACCGGGTTAGATCCCCGCAACATTCCGGCCTTCACAGGAGACACTTTCGTGCGCATTGCCCAGATCGCTCCGCTCTCGGAGGCCGTGCCCCCGAAGTTCTACGGCGGCACCGAGCGCGTCGTCAGCTGGATCACCGAGGAGCTGGTCCGCCAGGGCCATGACGTCACCCTGTTCGCCAGCGGCGACTCGCAGACGAGCGCCAAGCTCGCCGCCTGCACGCCGGAGGGCCTGCGCCTGCTCGGCTACCGCGACCACACCGCGAGCCACCTCGCGATGCTGCATCAGGTCCATCGCCGGGCGCACGAGTTCGACATCCTGCACTTCCACATCGACCTGCTCCAGTACCCGATGTTCGAGGACCTGAACCACAAGTGCGTCACCACGATGCACGGTCGCCTCGACGTGCCGGACTTCATGCCGGTCTACCGCACCTTCACGGGCATGCCGCTGGTCTCGATCTCCGACAACCAGCGCCTGCCGATGCCGCCGGACGTGAACTGGATCTCGACGATCCACCACGGCCTGCCGAAGGAGAACTGCCCGTACTACCCGGAGTCCAAGGGCGGCTACCTCGCCTTCCTGGGCCGCATCTCGCCCGAGAAGCGCCCTGACCGCGCGATCGAGATGGCGATCCGCTCCGGCACGCCGCTCAAGATCGCCGCCAAGGTCGACAAGGCCGACCAGGAGTACTGGGACGAGGTGATCGAGCCGATGATCCACCACCCGCTGGTGGAGTATATCGGCGAGATCAACGAGGAGCAGAAGAAGGACTTCCTCGGCAACGCGCTGGCGCTCGCCTTCCCGATCGACTGGCCGGAGCCCTTCGGCCTTGTGATGATCGAGGCGATGTCGGCCGGCACGCCGGTGATCGCCTTCCGGAACGGCTCGGTCCCCGAGGTGATCAAGGACGGCGTCGGCGGCGTGCTCTGCGACTCGATGGACGACGCGGTCGCCGCCGTCGCCAAGGTCAAGACCATGAGCCGGGCGGGCGTGCGCCAGCACTTCGAGACGGCCTTCACGGCCGAGTGCATGGTGAAGAAGTACGTCGCCGCCTACGAGCAGCTGATCGCCCGCCAGGGCGAGGTGATCCGGATGCCGAAGGCCGCGGCCTTCACGCCGAACCTCGGCGACCTCAACGGCACCGCGCGCCCGGGCATCTCGGTCGCCGCCATGCCGGTCTGACAACCGGTGCCGGTCTGACAACCGGTGCCGGCCTGAAGGCTGGCCGGCACGGGTTTCGCAAAGACGTCCGCCGGGGTGCGATTCACTCTGGCCGACGCCGCGGAACCGCCTAACTCAGACGGTCACAAGGGCCGCCGCATCGCCCGATGCGGCGGCCCTGTCGATTCGCATCCTCGACACAGACCCGAACCGGAGAGCTGAGCGCATGGCGGAGAGCGTGACGAAGGTGCAAGCTGTGACGCAAGCCGCCCTGCGCGGTTTCCAGGACGCGGACGAGGTGCTGCCGCCCTACCACATCGAGGCCCACACCTCGCTGACGGAACGGCCGCTGCGCTCGCTGAAGTTCGGTGAATCCTTCGCTGTGCTCGACGCCTACGGCGATATCGGCGTGCAGCCGGGGCCGGAGGGCGTGTACTTCCAGGATACCCGCTACCTCTCGCGGCTCGAGCTGACGATCGAGGACCAGCGCCCGCTGATGCTGTCCTCGGTGATGCAGGACGACAACGGCGCGCTCAGCGTCGACATGACGACCCCCGACATCCGCCTCGACGCGCACGACGAGACCACGATCCCCCGCGAGGTGATCGCGATCGAGCGCACCAAGTTCCTGTTCCGCGGCGCCTGCTACGACCGGATCGGCCTGCGCTCCTACGATTCGCGCCACCGCACCCTGAAGATCGCGGTGGCGTTCGACGCCGATTACCGCGACCTGTTCGAGGTGCGGGGCACCGACCGCGAGCGCCGCGGCAAGCGCGCCGTGCAGGTGGCGAGCGGGACCGAGGTCCAGTTCCGCTACGTCGGCCTCGACGAGATCGTGCGCACCACGTCCCTGCATTTCGGTCCGAAGCCGAAGAGCCTGGAGCCGGGCCGCGCCGTGTTCGAGGTCGAGTTGCCGCCGGGGGGCCGCGCCTCGCTCTTCATCCGCGTGGTGTTCGAGGCGCACAAGGCCTTCACCAGCGCGCCCGCGGCCGAGCAGGTCGGCGAGGATGCCGCCGCCAAGCTCTCGCTCGCGGCCGGCAGCAGCCATGCCAAGCCGCCCAAGGGACTCTCCGAGGGCACGATCTTCGCCCGCGCCTACCGGGATACGCGCCGCGACCAGCGCGCGCTGACGGCGGGCATCACCACGATCATCTCCTCGAACGACCAGTTCAACGAGGGCGCCTGCCGGGCCACCGCCGACCTCTACATGCTGGCGAGCCGCACGCCGGAGGGGATCTACCCCTTCGCGGGTATCCCCTGGTACTCCACGGTGTTCGGGCGCGACGGCATCATCACGGCGATGATGGCGCTCTGGATCGACCCGAATTTCGCCCGGGGCGTGCTCGGCTACCTCGCGGCCACGCAGGCCAAGGCGGTGGATCCGGCCGCCGACGCCCAGCCCGGCAAGGTGCTGCACGAGACGCGGCGCGGCGAGATGGCGATGCTCGGCGAGGTGCCGTTCCGGCACTATTACGGCACGATCGACGGCACGCCGCTCTTCGTGATGCTGGCCTGGGAATATTATTCGGTCACCGGCGACCGCGAGACCATCGCGAAGGTCTGGCCGGCCCTGAAGCTCGCGCTCGCCTGGATGAACACCTACGGCGACCGGGACGGCGACGGCTTCGTGGAATACGCCCGCGACACCGATAAGGGGCTGGAGAACCAGGGCTGGAAGGACAGCCACGACTCGATCTTCCACGCGGACGGGCAACTCGCCAAGGGACCGATCGCGCTCTGCGAGGTGCAGGGCTACGTCTACGCCGCCAAGAACGGCATGGCCAAGCTCGCCGCGATGCTCGGCCACGACGATCTCGCCGAGACGCTGACGCACGAGGCGCGTACCTTGCGCGAAAAGTTCGACGCGGCCTTCTGGAACGAGGAGATCGGCACCTACGCGCTGGCGCTGGACGGGGCGAAGAAGCAATGCGCGGTGCGCTCGTCGAACGCCGGCCACGCGCTCTTCACCGGCATCGCGCTGCCCGAGCGGGCGACCCGCGTCGCCGAGAACCTGCTCTCGAAGGACGGGTTCAACGGCTGGGGCGTGCGCACGATCGCCCGCGGCGAGGCGCGCTACAACCCGATGTCCTACCACAACGGCTCGATCTGGCCGCACGACAACGCGATGATCGCGATGGGGCTCGCCCGCTACGACCTGAAGCCCGAGGCCGCGCGCATCTTCCAGGGCATGTTCGAGACCTCGCTCTACCAGGATTCGAAGCGCCTGCCGGAGCTGTTCTGCGGCTTCATGCGGCGGCGCCAGCGGGGGCCGGTCTCCTATCCGGTGGCCTGCAGCCCGCAGGCCTGGGCGGCGGCGGCGCCCTTCGCGTTCCTGGCCGCCTGCCTCGGCATGGAGCTCGATCACGGGCGCAACCGCGTGCGCTTCCGCAACCCGATCCTGCCGCCCTTCCTCGACGGGATCTCGATCTACAACCTGAAGCTCGGGGCGAGCCGCCTCGACCTGCGCCTGCAGCGACACCAGGACGACGTGACGGTCAGCGTGCTGCGCCGGACGGGGGACGCGCAGGTTGCGATGGTGAAGTGAGGGGCGCCGGGGCCTCTTTGCCCCGGCCGAGTTCGAGCATCACGCCGGCGAGGTCGCCGCGCTGCCAGACCCTGCGCACCCGGAACGGGTTCTCGAAGCCGGCGACCCGGAGCAGGAAGGTCTCGGCGAGGAGGTGGCGGCGGGCGATCGACAGCCGGGCGCCGCCCGTCGAGATGTCGCGGATCACGCAGACCTGGGCGGTGCCGTCGGGCAGCAGGGCCGAGGCCGGGATCATCGCCGCGACGCGCACCGCGGCGCGCCGACCCGGATCGGCTTGATCGCGGCGTGCACGGTCGTCGGCGGACGTCATGGGCGAGAGGTCTGTCGTCGGGTGGTACGGTGGCGATGACAACACAACATCCGTAAACCCGGGCTTGCACGGATGACCGTGATTTCACGGTTTTACGCGGATTTGGGCGCTGCGTCCCTGATCCGGCTGGCGCGCGGGAGCCCGTCTTCCTAGAGGGGTGGGACGCCGCGCCGGCCGCCCCGCGAACCCTGCCATGTCGGACCCTGCCATGTCGGACCCTGTCACGCCTCCCGACGCCCTCGGCCTCGCCCAGGCCCTGATCCGCTGCCCCTCGGTGACCCCGGAGGAGGGCGGCGCCCTCGATCTCCTCGCCCGCCTGCTGGGGGAGGCGGGCTTCGCGGTCGAGCGCCCGGTCTTCTCGGAAGCCGGCACCCCGGACATCCAGAACCTCTACGCCCGCCTCGGCACGCAGGCGCCCTGCCTCGTCTTCGCCGGACACACCGACGTGGTGCCGCCGGGCGAGGCGGCGCGCTGGCGGCACGCCCCGTTCGGCGGCGCGGTGGCGGACGGCATGCTCTACGGGCGCGGCGCCGTTGACATGAAGGGCGGCATCGCCTGCTGGCTCGCCGCGACGCTGGCCCACCTGCACGAGCACGGCCGGCCGGCGGGCTCGATCGTCTTCCTGATCACCGGGGACGAGGAGGGGCCGGCGGTCAACGGCACCGTGAAGCTCCTCGACTGGGCGCGGGCGCGCGGCGAGCGCTTCGACCATTGCGTGCTCGGCGAGCCGACGAACCCGGCCGCGCTCGGCGACATGATCAAGATCGGCCGGCGCGGCTCGCTGACGGGCACACTCACGGTGCACGGGCGCCAGGGCCACGTCGCCTACCCGCACCGGGCCGAGAACCCGATCCCCGGGATGCTGCAACTGGCGCGCGCGCTGCTCGCCGAGCCGCTCGACGGCGGCACCGCGCATTTCGACGCCTCGAACCTCGAATTCACCACCCTCGACGTCGGCAACCCGGCCACCAACGTGATCCCGGCCGAGGCGCGGGCGACCTTCAACGTCCGCTTCAACGACCGTTGGACCGCCGAGACGCTCGGGACAGAGATCCGCGCGCGCCTGGCGCGGGCGGCGGGCGAGGCGGTGCGCTACACCCTCGACCTGCTGCCCTCGAACTCACCGGCCTTCCTGACACGGCCCGACGCCTTCGTGGACCTCGTCTCCGACGCGATCGAGGCCGAGACCGGCCGCCGCCCGGCGCTCTCGACCACGGGGGGCACCTCGGACGCGCGCTTCATCAAGGATGCCTGCCCGGTCATCGAGTTCGGCCTCGTCGGCGAGACCATGCATCAGGTCGACGAGTACGTGGCCGTCTCCGACCTGGAGCGCCTCACGGCGATCTACCGCCGAGTGCTGGCGGCCTACTTCGCGCGCTGAACCCTGCCGGGCCGGATTCGGTCCCGCATTCCGGGCGGCGTCAGGCCGGGGAGAGCCAGAGCACCAGCGCGATGGTCGCGGCGGCGGCGGCGATGAAGGCGACGAAGGCCGGCATCACCCAGCCGCGCCGCCCGTGCGGGTCGGCCGAGGCCCGCACGCCTGGCCTGGCCGCCTCGCTGGCGCGCGCCGCGGCGATCCGCTCCGGGGAGGGCGGGCGGCCCGCGGCCTCGTCGTCGGTGCCGAGCTGCGAGAGGCCGGGATCGTAGTGCGGGACCTTGTCGCCCGTGCGTCCCGAATCGATGTCGCCCTTCAGCATGGCGGTGGTCGGCCGCTCCGTGCCGGGCGGCGTGTCGACCCTGAGGTTGCCGGGCGGGGGCGGATCTTCTGAGCGGAACACCATGGCCGTCTCCCCGGTCCGGCCCCGGGTCGGTCCCGGCGCCCGCCGCCGCGCGGGACCGGTCCCGCAGCGACGCTCAGCCGTGCAATGCCGAACACCCCGCACGGGTTTCCGTGCGCGACCTCGCACCGCGCCCGCCACGGGCACCGGATGGGCGACCGCGGCGGATCGGGCGGGGTCTCAGGGCAGGAGCGGAACGGCGCGGCGCGCGCTCGCCCGCTCGGCGGCCTCCTCGCCGCACTTGGCCGCGTGGCTCGCGCGGTTGACGACCTGCAGGTTCGGCAGGCCCCAGAAGCCGAGGAGCTCCGGCCAGGGCCGCTCCCGGTGCTCGCGCCAGACCCGGTAGAGCGGCACCCGGTGATCGACCTCGGCGGTGCGCAGCAGGCGCTTGGCGGAGGCCGCGCAGCGGTGGCGCTGGCGGGCCTTGAGCAGCTTCACCTGATCGCTCGGCGCGACCCAGAACTTCCAGGCCGCGACGCAGGCGGCGTGCCAGCGGGCGTTGCGATTGGAGGTCCCCGCACCCCAGAGGTCGCGATGCCAGCCGAAGCGGTAGACCGGCTGGCCGCAGACGCAGCAGGTGCCGGGGCCGCGGGCGTGCTCCGCCTCGCGGAAGGGGGCGGGCGGCATCCGGAAGCCCGCGGCGGCCTCCGGCCCGGCCCGCCAGGCCCAGCCCTCCGGGGTCCCCGAGCGCGCCGCCAGCGCCCGGGCCAGCCCGTCGGCGCGCAGCACATGGGTGCGCCAGTAGCTCTCGACGGCGAGGCGCGGCGTCGGCGGGGTCAGCGGGCGCGCCAGAGCGTGCCGCAGCACCGGCGCCGGAAAGATCGCCGGCAGGGACCGCTCCAGCCGCGCGCGCGCCTTGAGGTTGCGCGCTGCGCGCCACTCGGATGCCGCACTCATGCCCGTTCCGACGTCCCCTTGCCGATGCCCGCCCGGTCCGACCGCGCCCCCGCTATCGCATCGGTCGCCCGTTCAGGCTGTAGCGGCGGCGCAGCGCCGACGCTCCGCGGCGGTCCGCGGCTCTGCGCGCAAGCCCCGTCGGGCGGCGCGAGCCATGTCCTGGGGCGGGTTGCCCCACGGATCCTGGCGTTTACCCAAGCTGGGCCGTGAAACACGCAACAGATCGAGGAGTTCGGATGAACTTGGACGCGCAGCACGACCGCACAGCCCTGCCGCCCGC
>NZ_LSIX01000955.1:0-398 GCF_001556475.1 Methylobacterium sp. CCH5-D2
CATCGGCGCCGGCCGCGAGAGCGACCCGGGCGCCGACGCTTCTTCCGACAGTTCAGGCAGACGATCTGGCGCGAGCCGGGTGGTCCGCTGTCTTGTCGGCTGAAGGTGTCTGCTCCGAGGATCCGGCCGCTGCGGTGGCCAGGAGAGGCGGGGTTGACAGGGGATCCGGCGGGCTCTAAACGCCCTCCACCGCTGAGACGGACCTCTCCTAAGGGCAGGTCGGTAGCACGGTTCCTCCAGGCAGGCAAGCGGGTTTCGGGTGGACAGCCCGGCGCGCTCGACTGCCGGATCAGGTTTCTCCGGGGTTCGCCCCGGATCCAGGTGCCGCCTCCGGGTGCGTCCTGGCGCTCTTTGACAAGTTGATCTGAGAAAGAGAAGCGTGGGCGGCGTCGTCCTTG
>NZ_LSIX01000956.1:0-1025 GCF_001556475.1 Methylobacterium sp. CCH5-D2
GGGCGCCGTAGATCTCGGCGAAGTTCTGGGTGTGCGGCCCGTGCAGCACCGCCGCGTCGAGGCGAACCGGCTCGATCGGGTTCTGGCCGCCGCGCTCCACCAGCGAGCCGCCCAGGAAGGCGACCGGGCTCAGGCGGTAGAACAGGCCGAGCTCGCCCACCGTGTCGGCGACGTAGCAGGAGACCCCAGGATGGGGGCGCCCCCCGGTCGCGCGGCGCGCGCTGCGCAGGCCCGCCGCGGCCGCGACTTCGGCCACCGCCTGCCCCCGGCCCGGATGGCGCGGGGCCACGATGGTGAGGAGGTCGGGGAAGCGGGCGGCCAGGCGCGCGTGCGACGCGGCGACGGTGGCGTCCTCGCCCGCATGGGTGCTCGCCGCGATCCAGACCGGGCGCTCCCCGATCATCTCGCCGAGATAGGCGAGCTGCTGCCGGTCGGCCGGCGGCACCGCGGCGTCGAACTTCAGGTTCCCCGCCACATTCACCCGCGGCGCGCCGAGCCGCACGAAGCGCTCCGCGTCGTCGCGCGTCTGCGCGAGGCAGACGGCGATGCGGGAGAGGAGCGCGCGCGCGGTGCGCGGCGAGCGCTCCCAGCCGCGGAACGAGCGCTCCGACATCCGCCCGTTGACGAGGATCAGCGGGATGCCCCGCTCGTGCAGGCCGACGATGACGTTGGGCCAGATCTCGGATTCGGCCACCAGCGCGAGGTCCGGCTGCCAGTGTTCGAGGAAGCGCCCGACCCAGCGCGGGGCGTCGAGGGGCATGTACTGGTGCACGGCGCCGGGCGGCAGGCGGGTGCCGATCAGCTCGGCGGCCGTGCGGGTGCCGGTGGTGACGAGGACCGAGAAGCCGCGGGCGATCATGCCCTCGACGAGGCCGACGAGCGAGAGCGCCTCGCCGACGCTCGCCCCGTGCATCCAGGCGAGCGGGCCGACGGGCCGCGCCCGGCCGGCCAAGCCGCGGCGCTCGGGGAGCCGCCTCGGATCCTCCTTGCCGCGGTGCGCCCGCCACGCGAGCAGGCCCGCCACG
>NZ_LSIX01000957.1:0-3791 GCF_001556475.1 Methylobacterium sp. CCH5-D2
CGGCGTTGAAACCGGCGTAGAAGCCCGTCCAGGTGAAGACCGGAACCGGCGTGAACACCGGCGGCGGCGCGGCGCGGCGCGGAAGGTCGGCGGCGGAAGCGGCGGCGGTCAGGCCGGCGAGCACGGTCGAGGCGAGGAGAAGCTTCTTCATGGCCTAAAATCTCTCTCCCCGTGGCGGGGAACATGGCGAGAGAGAAACTCCAACGGCCGCGCTTGCGATAGTGCAATTTGGCCACACCGCGGGAGGAGATGGGATTAGGCCAGCAGTTCCAGCATGTGAGCTGGCGCTCTCATCGTTCTGGACGAGAACAGGCACAACCGAAGGGTGCATCTTGTTTAGGATTGATAAATGAAAACGCCCCGCAGCGCGTGGCTGGCGGGGCGAATTCGTACCGAGCTTTCCCAGGACCAACCAAGAAAACTATGAGGCACATACAAGCCGGCCAACGCGCATCATGCAAGGGGGTTCCCCAAAGGATGATCGATCAGGGTTTCCGAGGCCTCAACGGGCAGGCTCCGGCTTGCGCGCCGAACCCCATCGCACCTGTTCAGCGCGCCTAGCTCTGCGCGGCTAGGACCAGGAAGCCGAAGCTGACCCCTGTGGTGAGAAGCGCGGCAGTCAGAGACGTAAGGCGGATAAGCATGACAGCACCCATCGGCTGGCCGCGGTCTCTGAGGCAATCAGGGGCCGTGACGGGGGATTACCGTGATGTGGGCGTGAACAGGGGCCGCCAACGTGCGCGCCAGCACCCTGAGTTAGCCGCGCAACTCTCACGTTTTGAAGCGCGGTGCATGGGCGATCTATGGCCGCGGCGGCTTCCGCTTGCTGGGCCCCATTCTTCGAAGCGCTTCGGCAGAGGCGGCCGCGTAAGCAGCCTGTCGCCGCGGGTCGCCTATTGGGAAGTCTCTGGCCGCGAGGCGTGCATTGAAGCGCCGCAAAAACTCCGGCTCTTCCTCACGTGTGCTGCCTGACCCAAGCCCCCTGGCAACACTGCTTGGCGCCCGCCCGCGGCAGGTCGCGACCATGCTGGCGATGTCCTTGAGGGTCGTGAACTCCTTCCCGGCGACGAAGAAGGTCGCAAGGCGTCCGGCATCGCGCTCACGCCGGAGCCCGCTGACGGTTACGCCTCCATCGGGGAATGCGAGCGCAGCGGCCACCTCAAGTCTGAGGGGCGTGTCCTCCCGCATTTCCGAGCGATCCGGGATCTTCAGGGGGCGTTTCGCCATGATATCCCCTCCAGGCGCCTATTTGGACGGCTTCTCAGCCGACTGCCGTGCGAGCAGCGCTCGGAGGTCGCCCACTTTTGGTCCGGTCCCCTGCTGCAGCGCGAGAATGGCTCGCACGCCGCCGCCCTCGGCCGCGGCGCTCGACGTGTTTCGGCGCCGCCCTTTGACGCGCTCGATGTTGCGGCTTGGCGGCTGGCACACCGTGAGCTGCGCCTGGATGAACCTGTTCAGGTCGGACGGGCGGAACTTGCGGCTGACACGCTCCGTCCCGGTCCCGACGTTGACGAAGGCGATCTTGCCCTGCTGGACAAGCTCCAGCAGGGTCTTCTTGGTCACGTTGAGGGTGTCGGCCGCCTCTTGCATCGAGAGCAGCTTTTCGAGGGGCATCATGCCGGCCTCCCCGTCACCTGGGCAGGGTGATCGTACATGCCTCGCGGCACATGCCTAGCCCGGCCTCAAGGCGTACTCGGCGGGCGCCCGCGCTTCCGCGCTGGCCAGGGCTTTTCCTCCTCCTGCCCTCCCTGCCGGGGCATGAAGGCAGGAAGCCCGTAGCGGCGATCGTAGAACTGCCTCACGGCAGGCACATACCGGCCGTAGACCGGGTGCTTCTTGGGAAGGCCATCCCGTTCAAGGAGCGGCAGAGACGCGAGCCAGTGGCTGATCTTCTCGGTGCTCGCCCCGACGATTGCCCGTGCGATATCCCGATCCTCGGCGAACAAGGGCAGCTCGTCCAAAGTGACGATGACGGCACGTCTGGGCACTCGTTCGCCCCGCTGCTTCGGCCGGGCCAAGCGTCCCACGCGGCTTAGTCCAGCTTCGCCCTATGCGCTGGCCGTTGATGGTGTCGCGTATAACCACTGCCCTCTCTATCAAGAAGGGGCGCGGTCCAATGGCTCATGAGAAGCGGGGCGGCGCCGTGCCCTCCTCTAGGCCGCCTCAGGAACGGGAGTGATCTTATCAAGCTCCTCGCCGATCTCATGCAAAAGCGTCTCGCTCTCAAACTGCACCTGCAGATTGAGCCAGAACTGGGGGGAAGTCCGAAACAGCCGGCCCAGCCGCAGGGCGGTATCCGTGCTGATCCCAATCTCCTCCTTCACGACGCGCTCGATGCGCGAGCGAGGCACATCAAGTGCCTTGGCAACGACGCCGGCCGATAGGCCGAGCGGCACCATATACTCCTCGCGCAGGATCTCGCCCGGGTGGATAGGCGGAAGCGTATCAAACGCCTCCGCCGTCTCGAAGGCCCGACGCAGATCCGCGATACTATCTGCAGCATAAGTCATCGGATAAGCCTTGTTGTGAAACAATGTTTTAACTTCATTCTAAGCCATAGCCTGAGGGCCGTAGCCCTCAGTGATAGTCTGTAAACTCCACCCTGTCTGGACCCGCGTTTGTCCAAATAAAACAGATGCGGAATTGATCGTTCACCGCAATAGCGTGTTGCCCGGCACGGTTTCCCTTGAGTGCATGCAGCTTGTTAGATGGAGGACTTTTTAGGTCAGCCAAACTAGTTGCTGCGCTCATGATAGTTAACTTCCGTTGAGCGGCTTTGAGTAAGGCGGCAGGGAAACCTTTGGGGCATCGGCCTTCAAAAACGGCCTTGGTGGTGCTGTCATAGAAATTTAGGATCACAAAGAAGGAGCTCCATGTTGCAACGAATGGTACGTTGTACCACTCACTGCAACACGCGCGCAAGCGCTTTGTTCCATCGAGTGCTACAAGCCCTACAGGGCACTCCGGCGCCGGCGCGGCTCTCAATCGTAGCCAGCGACTAGCACGAGCTGGGCCCAGCCCAGCCGCGCTAGGATCTCCTCGTCCGTCTCCGATCGCTCCGCCAACCCATCAATCCACCGGTCCAGGTCCCGCACGTCATAGCGGATTAGGCGTTCGTCCTGCCGGCCAGCCGGCGCCAATGAGACGGGCGCGACAGGGCAGGTTCGGGTAAACGCCGAGACCGATATCCCGCAGTAGGCTGCGGCGTGAGCCTTCTTTAGGAGCCGCGCGTGGGGAAGGGGAAGCGGCCCTTTCACGGGTTTTTTGGCGGTTTAGGTTGCAGTGCCATGGTCGGCCCACGTTGAGCCTGCTCGACCTCCTCAACGGCTGAGAGGGGGATCCTGAGCAGCTTGCCGCCAAGCCGGAAATGCCCGAGCTGGCCCCGGTTGACCATGTTGCGGACGTGCTGCTCAGAGCAGCCCCAGCGTTCAGCAACTTGCTTCGGGACGAGGATGTCCGGCCGCATGCCGCCCTCCCGCGCTCCCGAGCTGGTCCACACTACGCGGCCAGCCTCATGCGCTCCGGAATGAAGCCTAACCGGATCTGCTCGGGGGGTGGCAGGCCAGCAGGCGTCCCAAGCACCATAGGCGCACTCCCGGCCGCCATACGCATCACGGCACAAGGCGGCGATCTGGTTGCCGGTCAGGCGACCACGCTCCATGAGCGCATCGGCTATGGCCTTAATCGCAGTGGACCCGGGCTTTGACCGGACAAGGGCTGCCGTTCTCGCCTGCGTCAAGCGCCACGATCTCTCGCGCAACCTCGTGCGCGTGTGGGTGCAGAAGTACGAG
>NZ_LSIX01000958.1:0-1213 GCF_001556475.1 Methylobacterium sp. CCH5-D2
GCTCAGACCAGCCGCTCCAGCGCTACCGCGGTGGCCTCGCCGCCGTACCGGTTCCCGCGCGTCTTCGGTGGAACGGATGGAACAAGCTTCGCAGTGCCGCGTTTCACATCGGCATGCCGGGACCCGCTCCGGATCCTGCGACGCGCGCCCGCACGGCCCGCAGCCTGCAGGTCACGCCTGCGCCCCCATAACTTCTAGACTGGCTTGATCGACCCCGGACACGCGTGGGTACGAGGCGCGTTCAGTGCTCGCGGCGGCACGGCCAAGCTTAGACTGTAGCGCCCGCGCCACTGTCCTTGCGACATCTCGATCCGTTACCCTTCGTTAACCAATCGACGGCACCCTCGAGGCAACCTCTCATCCCAAGGTGCCGCCATGAATCGAGCCGCCGTGCTCAGCGTCGACGATCCCGTCCGCGACTGCCCCGTCCCCCCGGAGACCCTCGGCCGCATCGCCCGCGCCGAGGCGGATGCCCTGGACGAACTGGTCGAGGGCATCCCCGAGGCCGTGCGGGCGCGGCTCGCGGTCTACCTCTATGGCCGCAGCCACACGCACGAGCTTGGCATCCGGATCGCGGCGACCTGCGAGGGCGCGACGCTGCGACGCGCGGCCGGCCTCGTCGGCAACATGCTCCACGACCTCTCGCGCCGGCCCTACGCCCCGCCGAGCCACGGCCTGCGCGGATCGGCCCGGATCAGCCTCGGCGGCCCGGCGGCGCGCCGGGCCTGAGAATGCGGGGCCTCGACGCGCCGCCGCACCCAGCCTGCCGCATCGCCCGCGCGCTTTGACAGCCGCGCGGGCCCTTCGCTAAGGCGGCCGGACCATCGCCCGACCGCCACCGGACATCGCCATGAACGCGTTCCTCGTCATCCTCGGCGCCGGGCTGGGCGGGGGCGTCCGCCACGGGGTGAACCTCGCCGTCGCGCGCCTCCTGCCGACGATCGGCTTCCCGCTCGCCACGCTGCTGATCAACGTCGCGGGATCGTTCCTGATGGGCGTGCTGGCCGGTGCCTTCGCGCTGCGCGGCGAAGCCTCGCAGCCCCTGCGGCTGTTCCTGACCACCGGGATCCTGGGCGGCTTCACCACCTTCTCGACCTTCTCCCTCGATGCGGTCGCGCTCTGGCAGCGGGGCGAGGGCGGCGCGGCCCTCCTCTACGTGGCGGCCTCGCCCCGCTGCCAGAGCGCGACCGCATCGAGGGAGAAGGTCGAGAAG
>NZ_LSIX01000959.1:0-5321 GCF_001556475.1 Methylobacterium sp. CCH5-D2
GACGATTCGTGGTCGTCGGCACCGGAAATCGCCGGGCGCGGGGCGGGCCGCTTGCGCGAAGCCCCGAAGGCCTGTTTCCTCCGCGGCGCGCGGCATCGCACGCGCGCCCGCACGGCCAGCGAGCCGGGATCGAGGAGACATCGCCGTGGCCCACGAACTGCGCGCGCTCGGCGCCACCGCCCGTCCCGGCCTCGACGGCATCGACCGCGCCGGGCTGGCGCGGACCCGGACCGACCTCGCCGCCTGCTTCCGGATGGCGGCCCGCTACGGGCTGGAGGAGGGGATCTGCAACCACTTCTCGGCCGTGGTGCCGGGACGCGACGACCTGTTCGTGGTCAACCCCTACGGCCTCGCCTTCGCGGAGATCCGCGCCTCGGACCTGCTCGTCTGCTCCCTCGACGGGCACGTGCTGGAGGGGGAGGGGCGGCCGGAGGCCACAGCCTTCTTCATCCACGCCCGGCTGCACGCCCGCCTGCCGCGGGCGCGCGCCGCCTTCCACACCCACATGCCGAACGCCACCGCGCTCAGCATGGTCGCGGGTGAGCCCCTGGCCTTCGCCGGCCAGACCGCGCTGAAGTTCTACGGCCGGGTCGCGGTGGACGAGGCCTATAACGGCCTCGCCCTGGACGACAGCGAGGGCGACCGCATCGCCGCGACGCTCGGGGAGGCCGACGTGGTGTTCCTGCGCAACCACGGGGTCGTCGTCACCGGCCCGACGGTGGCCGAAGCCTGGGACGACCTCTACTACCTGGAGCGCGCCGCCGAGGTGCAGCTGAAGGCGATGGGCAGCGGGCGCCCGCTGGTGCCGGTGCCGCCCGACATCGCCGCCCGCACCGCCGCGCAGATGCGCGCGGGCGACGCCGAGAGCGCGCGCCTGCACCTGGAGAGCATCCGGCGGCGCCTCGCCCGCGAGGAGCCGGACTTTTCGCACTAGAACGCACGCTGCCGAAGTGGACGCCGGTTCGGCGTAAGAGAGCGCGCCAAGCCGAAGACCTTGAGCCGTTCGCGATCGGGAACGGCTCAAGGGCAGCGGCGCCCCGCTAGTCGAACAGGCTCGACACGCTCGACTCGGTCGCCGTGCGCCCGATCGCCTCGCCGAGCAGCGGGGCGATCGTCACCACGCGGATGTTGCGGGCGAGCTTGACGGCTTGCGTCGGCTGGATCGAGTCGGTGATGACGAGTTCCTTCATCCGCGAGGCGGCGATGCGCGAGACCGCGCCGCCCGAGAGCACCCCGTGCGTGATGTAGGCCGAGACCTCCTTGGCGCCGGCGTTGAGCAGCGCTTCCGCCGCGTTGACCAGCGTGCCGCCGGAATCGACGATGTCGTCCACGAGGATGCAGGAACGGCCCTCGACGTCGCCGATGATGTTCATCACCTCCGACTCGCCCGCGCGCTCGCGGCGCTTGTCGACGATGGCGAGCGAGGCGTCGATGCGCTTGGCGATGGCGCGGGCCCGCACCACGCCGCCGACGTCGGGCGAGACCACCATGCGCTCGTGGATCGAGCCCGCCCGCTCCTTGATGTCGCGCACCATCACGGGGGCGGCGAACAGGTTGTCGGTCGGGATGTCGAAGAAGCCCTGGATCTGGCCGGCATGGAGGTCGAGCGTCAGCACGCGGTCGGCGCCGGCCCGGGTGATCAGGTTGGCCACGAGCTTGGCCGAGATCGGCGTGCGGCCCGAGGTGCGCCGATCCTGCCGGGCGTAGCCGAAATAGGGGATCACCGCCGTGATGCGCCGGGCCGAGGACCGGCGCGCGGCGTCGATCATGATCAGCAGTTCCATCAGGTGGTCGTTGGCCGGGAAGGCGGTCGATTGGACGATGAACACGTCCTCGCCGCGCACGTTCTCCTGCAGCTCGACGAAGATCTCCATGTCGGCGAAGCGCCGGACCATGCACTTGGCCAGCGGCAGTTCGAGGTAGGCGGCGATCGCCTCGGCCAAGGGCCGGCTCGCGTTGCCGGCGATGATCTTGATCGAGGACTTCATGTCCGTAGCCTCACTTGCGTCCACCGCGCATCCCTCCGGGACGCCTTCGCGAATACCTGACCCGCCGCCCGACACGACGCTCGCCGGACGGGCGCGAGCCCCGGCCGGAACGGCTCGGCTCTTACCAGCGGCGTGCTGCCGTCACAACGTTCTCGTTCACCGCATGCGCCTGACGCATGGAATACGTCCTACGGCTCCAGCAGGCGGTGCAGGTGGACGATGAAGTAGCGGGTCTGCGCGCTGTCGACGGTGGCCTGGGCCTTGGCCTTCCAGGCGACCTGGGCGGAGGCGTAGTCGGGGAAGATGCCGACGATGTCGAGGCCCTTCACGTCCTTGAAGCGGACGCCTTCGAGCTCCGACAGCTCGCCGCCGAAGACGAGGTGGAGCTTCTGGTCGCTGTCGATCGTGGTGGTCATGGGGGCTCCTGCTCGGGGGCACCTGCCTGGGGCCGCGCCCGCCGCGCACGGCGTGAGGCATGAGGCGTGCCGCGGCAGGCGGTCGCAAACCGCGGCACGCGCGTCAACCCCGATGGCGTGGCCGGCACGGGTAAGCGGGTGCGGCGGCCGGATCGGATCGGGCTTCGGCGGCGGGGACGGTCACGGCGTCGGGCGGCGGAACGGGACGGAGGGGGGCGGCGATGGACGAGGCGGATCTGGCCTGGCGCGTGGAGGAGGCCTGCCGCAACGCGTGGCCGGCGCCGCGCGAGGCGCATCTCGAGGGCTGGCTGCTGCGGGCGGCCGGCGGCCCGACCCGACGGACGAACGCGGTCAACCCGCTGCGCGGCCCCCGCGCGGCCCCGGCGGCGGCAATCGCGGCCTGCGAGGCGGTCTTCCGCGGGCTGGGCCGGCCGGCCCTGTTCCGGATCGTCTCGCTCGCGCCGGAACTCGACCCCGAGTTGGCCCGCCGGGGCTACGCGGCCGAGGGCGCCTCGCTGACGCTCGTGGCCGACCTCGCGGGGCTCGCCGAGAGCGCGGATCGGGTGAGCCTCGCCGAGGCGCCGGACGCGGCGTGGCTGGCCTTCCGCGCCGCGATCAACCGGTCCGATCCGGAGGCGGAGCGCGTCTACCGGGCGATGCACGCCGCGATCCTGCTGCCGCGCGCCTGCGCGGCCCTGCGGCTGGACGGGGCGATCGCCGCGCAGGCCTACGGCGTGCTCGACGGGGATCTGGTGGTGATCGAGTCGGTGGCGACGGAAGAGGCCTGCCGCGGGCGGGGATACGGCCGGCGCGTCGTGTCGGCGCTGATGCGCTGGGGCCGGTCCCGGGGTGCGACCGCCGCCTGCCTTCAGGTGGTGGCCGACAACCCGCCGGCCCGGGCGCTCTACGCGGGACTCGGCTTCGACCGGGAGGTATCACGCTACCATTATCGACGCGCGCCGAGGGCCGACGCGGCCTCCGAAGCGGGCAGCCGGAGGAGGGCGTGAGGGTCGCGACGGCCTAGACGCGGGTATCGACGACACGGCCCTGGCCGGGCGGGGCAGGGGGCGCGGCGGACTGGATCGCGCCGGCGACCAGCTCGGCCACCGCGCGATCGGCCGTGATCTGCTGGCGCGCCACCGCCACCCCCATCTGCTGGGAGAAGGCGGCGGCGAGCATCTGGGTGGCCTGCGCGGCGACGGTGGTCATGCCCTGAGTCTGACGGGCGCCGGTGAATCCGCCGTTACGGCCCTCACGCCTCGAACAGCGAGGCCTGCTGCGCCTCCGGCTCGGCGGGCTTGCCGCGGGCCGCGGCCCGGCGCGGCGCGCGGCGCGGGGCCTTGTCGGGCTCGGGCAGGACGGAGAATGGGGCAGGGGGCCCGGCCTCCGCGCCCTCCGGCCGCGCCCGCACGGTGCCGTCCGCGAATTGCAGGCTGAGGCCGGGCGCGCGGGCGGCGTCCGCGGCGCGGCGCAGGGGCGCACCGTCCGCGTCGCGCACCAGCACGTAGCCGCGCTCCAGCACCGCCCGGTAGCTCAGCGAGCCGAGGAGCCCGCCCAGCGCGGCGAGCCGGTCGCGGCGGCGCTCGACCGTGCGGGCGCCGGCTTGGGTGAGCCGGGCCAGAACCGCGGCGAGCCGGTCCGCCCGGCGCGCCTCAAGTGCCCGGGCCCGCTCGATCGTGGCCTCGCGGGCGACGACGAGGCGGCGGCCGAGCTGACCGAGATGCTCGCCCTTGCGCAGCAGGTCGTTGCGCACGGCCGTCCGCGGCCGGTGGTCGATGCGGGCGAGGCGCGCGCGGGCGTTGGCGAGCGCCACGTCGGGCGAGCGCCGCGCCAGCCGGTCGAGCAGCGCCTGCAGGCGCTGGCGGTGGCCGCGCGCGCCCGCGGCCAGCGCCGGCGCGAGGCGGGCCTCGGCGAGGTCGAGGCGCTGGCGCTTGCCCGCCAGGAAGGCGTCGGCGGGGGGAATCGCGCGGGCCGCCGCCCGGAGGTCCGCGCGGTCGCGGTCGAGCCGGCGCAGCACAGCGCCGTGGTTGCGCCCGCCGAGATCGTGCACGGTCGCGACGAGCTCTGCGCGCATCGGCACCGCCATCTCGGCCGCCCCCGTGGGCGTCGGTGCGCGGCGGTCGGAGACGTAGTCGATCAGCGTGGTGTCGGTCTCGTGGCCGACCGCCGAGATCAGCGGGATCCGGCTCTCGTGGGCGGCGCGGACCACGCATTCCTCGTTGAAGGACCAGAGATCCTCGATCGAGCCGCCGCCGCGGGCGACGATCAGCACGTCGGGCCGCGGGATCGGACCATTGGGCGCCAGCGCGTTGAAGCCGCGGATCGCGGCCGCGACCTCCTCGGCCGCGCCCTCGCCCTGCACCCGCACCGGCCAGACCAGCACGGGGCGGGGGAAGCGGTCCGCCAGCCGGTGCAGGATGTCGCGGATCACGGCGCCGGTCGGCGAGGTGACGACACCGACGACCCGGGGGAGGTAGGGGATCGGCTTCCTGTGCGCGGGGTCGAACAGCCCTTCGGCCGCCAGAACCCGCTTGCGCTCCTCCAGGAGCGCCATCCAGGCGCCCAGGCCCGCCGGCTCCAGGCTCTCGACCACGATCTGGTACGACGACTTGCCGGCAAAGGTGGTGATGCGCCCGGTGGCGACCACCTCCAGCCCCTCCTGCGGCTTCTGGCGCAGGCGCCCGAACACGCCCTTCCAGACCACCGCGTCGATGCGCGCCTGCCCGTCCTTGAGGGAGAAGTAGGCATGGCCCGAGCCGTGCTGGCCGCGATAGCCCGAGATCTCGCCGCGCAGGCGGACATGGCCGAAGGCGTCCTCCAGGGTGCGCTTGAGCGCCGCGGCGAGGTCGCCGACCGACCATTCGGGCTGGTTGGCGGCGAGCACCCGCGCGGAGGGCACGTCGGTGGCGGTGGGTTC
>NZ_LSIX01000095.1:0-1870 GCF_001556475.1 Methylobacterium sp. CCH5-D2
GGCTCGTCGAGCGGCCGACGCTCGCGTGGTTCGGGGCGCTCGACCGGTGGCTGTTCGGGCCGCGGCCGACGCCGGGCCCGAGTGCCGCCGTGTGTCAGATTGAGAAGACGCCGTGGCGGCCGGCCGGTGGGGATTGGTCACCACTCGGACAGTATTTCTGGCCCCGAGCAGTGTTGCGTCGGCCGGAGTGACGTCGTGGAGCAGGTGCGGGCTTTGCCGCCGGCCGGATCGGTCTCGGGTCCCCGCCTCGCCGGGGGCACGGCGGTCGGCCCGTCCAGCGGCACGCTCGCGGACCTGTGGGGCTCGGCACGGCGGCGCTGGTCTTGGATCGCGGCGGGCGCGCTGCTGGCAGCCTGCCTCGGCGCGCTCTTCGCCCTGCGCCAGTCACCGAGCTACCGGGCGAGCGTCGAGATCCTGATCGACCCGCAGGCGCTGCAGATCGTGGGGCGCGGCCTCTCCAGGCCGGACACGCCGCCGCAGCTCGACTTCGCCAATCTCGAGAGCCAGTCGCTGATCCTGCTCTCCGCCAAGGTGCTGGAGCGCGTGGTCGCGCAGTTGAACCTCGGCGAGGATCCGGTCCTGACCCGCGGGGCCAAGCCCGGCGCCGACCGGGCCGGCCTGGCGCTCGAGGCCCTGCGCAAGCGCCTCATCGTGCGCCGGGTCGAGACCTCGCTGATCTTCCAGCTCACCGCGACCTACCCGGAGCCGCGCCGGGCCGCCGAGATCGCCAACACGATCGCGGCCGTCTATTTCGAGGTCTCGGCCGGCGACCGGCTCGCCGCGGTCCGGCGCGCCAACGAGACCCTGCTGACCCAGCTCAACGACCTGCGCGGCCAGCTCGACCGGGCCGACCTCGCGGTCGAGCGCTACCGGGCCGACAAGGGGCTGATCGGCTCGGGCGAGTCGGGCCTCCTCGTCTCGCAGCAGCTGCGCGACCTCTACGGGCAGATCACCACCGCGGAGGCCGAACTCGCCCGGCTCTCGGGCCGGCGCGAGAAGGCCAAGGCCTGGGCCGCGGCCGACGGCCCGCCCGCGACGCCGGAGGCGGGCGCCTCCGCGGTGATGATCTCGCTGCGCGCGCAGCACGCCCAGAGCACGCAGGAGATCGCCCAGCTCTCGCGCAGCCTCGGCCAGAACCACCCGCAGATGATCGCCCTCGCCGCCCAGCGCGCCGCGACCGTCCGGCTGATCGCCGCGGAGGCCGACCGCATCCGCCGCACCATCGACGAGGACGTGCGCCGCGCCGAGGAGGGCCTGAAGCACCTGCGCAAGCGGGCCGAGGCACTCGTCACCTCGCAGACCAGCAGCAACGAGGAGGGCATCCGCCTGCGCCAGCTCGAGAGCGAGGCCGAGGCGATCCGGCGGACCTACAACCTCGTGCTCGGCCGCACCAAGGACCTCGAGCAGCAGGAGATGATCAACCCGAGCAACTCGCAGATCGTCTCCAGGGCCGTGCCGCCGCTGAAGCCCTCGGACACGCCGATGCCGATCGTCGCGGCCGCCGGCGCCCTGCTCGGCGCGGTGCTCGGGCTCGCCGCCGGCTTCCTGTTCGACCTCTGGCGCGGGACCTTCGCCTCGGCCGCCGCCCTCACCGCCTCCGGGCTGCCGGTCTGGGCGCGGCTGCCGGTGCCGCGCCGCGCCGGGCAGGACGGCCCCGACGCCGACCAGGCCCTCGTGGCGGTGGCCCGCGAGCTGCGCGACCGCCTCGCCGCCCGGCCGGGGGCGACGATCACCGTGGCCTCGGAAGGGCTGGGCGCGGAGCGCCTGCGCACCGCCCACGTCCTGACCGAACTGCTGATCCGCCTGGGCGCGCCGACGCGCCTCGTCCCCGGGACGCTGCGCCCGCAGCGGAGCGCGACCGAGCCCGCCC
>NZ_LSIX01000960.1:0-28134 GCF_001556475.1 Methylobacterium sp. CCH5-D2
GGCTACCGCCGCAAGGTTCGGGCGAACGCGCGCCGTCTGTCGAAGCGGCGCTGAGCCCGGCGCCGGGCGCGCTGCTGCGGCGCACAAGCCGTTAACCGACGCTTAACCCTGCCCTCCCATCGTCCCCGTGGGGAAGATCAGGAGAGCACCGCATGGAGACGATCACCGAGCAGCATGTGCGCGAGCGCGCCTACTACATCTGGGAGGGCGAAGGCCGGATCCACGGTCGCGCCGAGGCCCACTGGCTGCGCGCCGAGGCCGAGCTGACCCGTCCGGTCGCCGCCGCGGCCGAAGCGCCGAAGGCCGCCCGGAAGAGCCGCGCGAAGGCTGCCGCACCCGCCGTCGAGATCGCCGCAACGCCGGTCGCGGCCAAGGCCCGGAAGCCCGCCGCCCGCAAGACCGCCGACGCGGCCGCCAAGGTCGATGCGAAGCCGGCCGCGAAGGCCGCCAAGCCGGTGGCGAAGGCGGTCGCCAAGACGGTCGCCAAGACGGTCGCGAAGACATCCGCCGTGCCGGCCGGCATCGCGGCCAAGAAGGCGGCGAGGCCGGCCGCGATCGCCCTGCACTGAACCCGCAGCGCGTCCGCGGTCACGGACCATCCGGAGCCCGTCCCGCGAGGGGCGGGCTCCTGCCGTTTCGGGGAACGCGGCCGAACCTCGGCCGTTGACCTCGCAGCCCGCGCGAAGGAGCGTTCCGTGAAGATCCCCCCGGCCCGCCGCCTCCCCATCTTCCCGCGCTGATACCGGCCATGGCGCGCGCGGTTATCTTCGACATCGACGGGACGCTGCTCGACAGCGTCGATCTGCACGCCGAGGCGTGGGTCGCGGCCTTCCGTCATTTCGGCATCGACGCCGATTTCGCCGTGGTGCGCGGCCAGATCGGCAAGGGCGGCGACGAACTGATGCCGGTCTTCGTGCCCCGCGAGCGCCTCGCGCGCGAGGGCGAGGCGATCGAGACCTACCGGTCCGACCTGTTCAAGCGCGACTACCTGACCCGCGTGAAGCCCTTCCCGGGCGTGCGCGCCCTGTTCGAGCGCGCGCGCGCCGAGGGGCTCACGATCGCGCTCGGCTCCTCGGGCAAGCGGGACGAGGTGGAGCACTACCAGAAGATTCTGGGCATCGCCGACCTCGTCGACGTCGCAACAAGTTCCGACGACGCGGACCGCTCGAAGCCGCACCCCGACATCTTCGAGGCGGCGCTGGAGCGCCTCGGCGGCATCCCGAAGTCGCGCGTCCTGGCCGTCGGCGACACGCCCTACGACGCCGAGGCCGCGGGCAAGGCGGGCATCGGCACGATCGGCGTGCTCTGCGGCGGTTTTCCCGAGGCGGATCTGGCCGCAGCGGGCTGCCGCGCCATCTACCGCGATCCCCAGGACATCCTCGACGGGTTTGATGCCTCACCGCTCGCCCGCGGGCACGGTCGTCCGGATTGAGCCACGGGCTGCGACCGCACCCCAATCCCCCATACCCGGTGCGCTACCGCACATGCTGCGCGGGCTTATGCACGGCCGCGTTGACGTGCCGGCTACCGAATCCCGTTGCGGGGGCTGGTCACGGTCGAGCGAAAGGCGTATCGCGCCGCCCGCGGTTCAGAATCATTCGAGACGAGCGCGTATCATGCCTCAATCGGTCGCCGGCGTTCAGGTCCGGTCCGTGTCCGAGAAGTCCCTCGCCCAGCTCGTGAGCGAGGCGGTCCAGAGCCACGCCACCCCGATCAGCCAGCTGCTGCGGCTGATGTGGCAGGTCGATGCCGAGCCGGGCGCCAACGAGAACCTGCGGGCGCAGCTGCGCGCCCGTATCGGAGCGCCCCTGCGGGCCTGACCCACGCCCGTCGCGCGCATCCCTTCCGGCCGGCCTCGCTCAGCGGGGCCGTCCGCTTTTCAGCCCCGCCCTGCCTCGGCATCCGCGCGGGCGAGTTCCCGCCACGCAAGCACCAGCCGCTCGATCGCGGCGAGGTCGTCCCCGCCGAGGCGCCCGAGCGTGCGGCGGACATAGGCTTCCTGCGCGGCGATGCCCCGGGCGGCGAGGTCCGCGCCCGCCGGGGTGAGGTGCAGGGCGTGCGAGCGCCGGTCCCCCGGGATCGGCCTGCGCTCCACGAGCCCGGCCTCGACCAAGCGGTCGATCAGCCCCGAGACGTTGCCCTTCGTCACGTAGAGCCGGGCCGCCAGATCCTGCTGGGTCAGCCCCTCGCGCTCGCTGAGCGTCGAGAGCACGTCGAATTGCGGGATCGACAGTCCGATGCCGCGCAGCTCCGCCGCGACGGCGGCCGTGACCCGCCGGTTGAGGCGGATGAAGCGGAACCAGACCCGGAGCAGGTCGGGGCGTTGCGGATTCGGCTCTGGCTGCGGACGCGACATCGTGGCTCGACCCTATAACAGAGGGAAGCGGGGGTAGCATCCGCCGACCGCTTCAACCCATCGTTCACGCGCTGGCGCGGGGGCCGGGCCCCCGGTAAGACCGGGCTCCCGCCCGCGGCCGCGCCGCCGGGATCGCCGAGGTCGTCCGAGAGCCATGCGCCGCCCGATCGTCGAGGAGCCCGTCACCCGCGCCGGTCCGCTGGCGCGCCGGCTCGCCCTGTTCTCGATCCTGGTGACCGCGCTGGCCCTGATCCTGGTGCGCGATCCGCGCACCGAGACCGGTCCGGCGCTCGCCACGCTCGGGGCCGGGATCGCGGTGGCGCTCGTCGCCGTGCTGACGGCAGGCTTCGCCTTCGTGCGGGTCTGGCGGGAGGGCGCGCGGGGGCTGGGCGCGGCGGTGGCCGGGCTGTTCCTGGCCGGCCTCGTGCTGGCCTATCCGGCCTACGCGGCCCTGCGGGGCCTCCGGCTTCCGGCGCTCAACGACATCAGCACCGACATCGAGAACCCGCCGGCCTTCTCGCGCTCGCGCACGGCCTTCGCGGCGCGGGACGGACGCTACCCGCCCGAGCCAGGCCCGGAGGCGCGCGAGCGCCAGCGCGCCGCCTACCCGCAGGTCGCGCCGCTGACCCTCGACGTCGATGCCGACGAAGCTTTCGAGCTGGCCCGCAAGGCGGCGGTGAACCGGCGCTGGCAGATCGTGGAGGCGATCCGCCCGGGCGGGCGCGTCGGCAACGGCCGGATCGAGGCGGTCTCGCGCGGCCTGCTGCTCAACCTGCCCGACGACGTGACCGTGCGGGTGCGGCCCCGCGCGGACGGGGCGCGCATCGACGTCCGCTCGGCCTCGCGCCTCGGGGGGCGCGACCTCGGCGTCAACGCGGACCGGATCCGCGCCTATCTGGACGAGGTCTCGAACCTCGCGCTCGCCTTGAAATAAGCTTCACGCCGGCCCGTAGCGCCCGTCGATCCGCGCCGGGCCGTCGCTCCGCACCTGCCCGCGCTCGACCAGATCCTCCAAGTGGGCGAAGACCGAGAGCATCGCCGCGCCGGTCAGGCGCGGGTTCAGCCCTTGGTAGATCGCCGCGACGATCGCCGCGATATCCGCGTCGCCCGCCGCGATCCGCGCCCGGATCGCCGCCTCGCGCTGGCGCCGGTGGTTGGCGAGCCCCCGCACGAAGCGGCGCGGGTCGCGCACCGGCCCGCCATGGCCCGGCCAGTACACGGTCTCGTCCCGGGCGCGCAGCTTGTCGAGCGAGGCCATGTAGGCGCGCATCGAGCCGTCCGGCGGCGCGACCACGCTCGTCGACCAGGCCATGACGTGGTCGCCCGAGAACAGCGCGTTCTCCTCCGCCAGGGCGAAGGCGAGATGGTTCATGGTGTGGCCCGGCGTCTCGACCGCCTCCAGAGTCCAGCCGGGCCCGGAGACCCGCTCGCCCTCGGCGAGTTCCCGGTCGGGCCGGTGCTCGCGGTCGGCGCTGGCGTCGAGCATCGGCACCTCGCCGGCTCCCAGCGCCCGCGCGGCCCGGTGCGGTCCGCAGCCGACGACCGGCGCGCCCGTTCGGCCCTGCAACGTCCGGGCCCCCGGAGAGTGATCGCGGTGGGTGTGCGTGACGACGATCTGCGCCACCGTCTCGCCCGCGAGCCCCGAGAGCAGGCGGTCGAGATGGTCCGCATCCTCGGGGCCAGGATCGATCACCGCCACAGCGCCGCGTCCGACGACGTAGGTGCAGGTGCCGCTCGCGGTGAAGGGGGACGCGTTAGGCACCACGAGCCGGCGCACCAGGGGCGTCAGCGTCTCGAAGCGGCCCGCGACCGGCAGGGCCGTCTCGAAATCCGGCCCATCCGCCATCGACCGCTCCACTCGTCGCCTCGAGAACGGCCCACGCCTACGCCATCGCGTGCGGCGTGTCAGCGCCCCCGGCTGAGGGGGTCGTCAGCGCCCGTAGTGCGAGGGCTGCACGATCCGCAGGGGCACGAAGCCGCCTGCGGCGCGCTCCGGCAACAGGAAACCGCCCGCGGAGGCGACCCGCACCACCGCTTCGCGCTCGGCCGCGCGCAGCACCTGCCGGAAGCTGCGCTCGCGCGCCTCGCGCTGGAGCGCGCCGACCCGACCCTCGATCTGGCGGCGGGCGCCCCCCGAGATCCGGGCGGTGCGGTAATCGACGAGGGCGAGGCTGCCGGCAACCGGCACCGCCACGCGGGCCGACGCGCGGGTCGCCACCGCGTCACCGGCGCGCAGGGTCGGGTCCCGCGCGACCGAGAGGATCGCGCGCGCATCCGCCGCCCCCTCCGCCGCGGCCCCTTCGGCCGCCTGGCAGGAGCAATCCGCGACGCGGCGCTGGCGATAGACGTTCGCGAGCGCCGCGGCGCGGTAGGGCTGGCCCTGCAGGCTGACCGCCTGATCGAGTTCGGCCGCGCCCGCCGCCAGGGTGTAGAGGCTGGTGCGCGCCCCCGGGCAGGCCGCCGCGCAGGCGGCCTCGTGCGCCGGCAGGTCGGCGCGGGCGCGCAGGTTGCCGAGGGGGAAGAGGTAGCCGTCGCACATCCGCACGCAGACGGTGCGGCGCCCGGCCGCCGAATCCGCCACCGCGCGCGGGATGCGGGTGCTGTTGCGGGCGGCGTCGCGGCGGACCGCCGCGCGACGCACGCGCCAGTGCGTGGTCAGAGCGGGGCCGGGGCGGGTCGCCGGGATCAGGCGGCGACGGGGCGGCGCCCCGGCGTCGGGCAGGGCGACGTAGCGGGCGGCCTGCCGCGGCGCCGGCTCGGGCCGGGCAGGGGGGCCGCGGAAGAGCGCTTCCAAGAAAGCGAAGGGGTTCTGGCTGTCGGAGGCGTGGCCGACGCCCACCGCCACCGTGACGCCGCCGAGCCCGAGCACGAGGCCGGCCAGCAGCGACCCGATCAGCCGCCGCCGCGGCCCGCCGGCCGAAAGCCCTCGCCAAACCCGCGCGTCCACGCCCATGCCGCCCCCCCCGGATCGGGCGTACCGGCCCGCGCGCAGGCACGATGGCCGCGACCGCTTCACCGATGCCGAATGCCCGAAGGAAACCAAGCCTTAACGGTCGGACCGGAGCAAGTGTGGCGGACAACGGACCGGACCGTGCGCGAAGGCGCGGAGGGCGGGGCGGGACGCCGTCGATAGCGACTCCCGCTCGAAATCGGGACACACCGTTCCGCGCCGGGCCGGAGCGAGAGTCGGGGCGGCGAGGATGCGCCGGATCGGACCTGGGTCCTGCCCCGAAACGGACGGTGGACAAGTCGCGGTTGGGATCGTGAAACTAGCGAAGCCGCCCGTTTCCGGACGGCTTCATGGCCTCGTTCGATCGGGGGATCGAGAGGGGCGTCCCGCGCAGCCGCCTCAGCGGCGCCCGTAGGGCGGGTTCCGACGGATCCGGACCGGAACGAGCTGCGCATGCCGTCGGGGACCCACGAGGTCGAGCAGACGCTCGCTCGCGCGTGCCAGGGCATCTGTGACCGTCTCGGCGAGGCGCGCGGCGAGCGCGGGGGCGTTTCTCATCGCTGGGTCTCTCGACAACTGGTTACGAATGTCTTCGCTCTGTCGAACGCCGCGGACACGTCTGCGTTCCGCCAGCCGTCCGGCTTCGATGGACGACATATGGCGACGACGCCCGCCGGATGCGAGGGCGAACGGGGAGCGGAGCGCACGGTCCGGAGCGGCGCAACGCCGCGTCCTGCCACCCACGAGCCGCTCGCGAGAACGCGATCGAACCGACGGACGATCTCTGCATTTCGAGTGCGGAACCATGGCCGAACCTTGGCGTTTTCATGGTCAGATAGCTGCGAAGCACCGCGGCAGAACTATTCGAAGGACTGGAACAATGCTCGGTTGGGCCGTTACATTTCTCGTCGTGGCCCTCGTGGCCGCTCTGCTCGGCTTCGGCGGCATCGCCGGCACCGCCATGGAAGCCGCGAAGCTCGTCTTCTTCGTCGCGATCGTGCTCTTCGCCATCTCGGCCGTCATCGGCCTGCTGCGGGGTCGCTCGCCGACACTCTGACGCGGAGCCGGGTCGCCTCGCGGCGACCCGGCGAAGGCTCAGGCGCCCCGCCGGCCCAGGCCGGCGCCGGGCGCCTTCACCGTTCAGGATCCTCTGCGGCGCGCGCCTCCCCCGCCTCAAGGCGCGCGATCAGATCACGGAACTGGTCGGGTACGGGCTGCTGCACCACCGCATCGTACATGGCGCGCAGATGTGTCCCGAGCCGGGTGCGGGCAAACTCGTTGAGCGAGCTGTCCGACGGCCGCACACGCTCCGGCGACATCGGAACCGCAGCCTGCTCGGTCGCCGGCGCAGCCTCCTCGACAGCCGGCATACCTTCGGCGTGGACGGCACCGGCCTTCCCGTCGTCATTCATTCACGGCATCCCCTTGGGCCGGGTGAACCCGTGCCCGCCGCATTGTCTTGCGGCTTGACATACGTCATGGCTGCTTCAGCAACGCCAGGACCCAAGTTCGGTTCCGCCGCCCCGGAACGGAGCCGGGCCGCCCGCGTTGGGCGGGAGGCGGCGAGAACATAGCAAGTCACAGGGGATCGAATGTCCACATCGCAACTCGTTGTGCAGCACCTGCCCTACCTGCGGCGCTACGCGCGCGCGCTCACGGGCAGCCAGGTCGCGGGCGACGCCTACGTCGCCGCGACTCTGGAGACGCTGGTCAACGAACCCGAGACCCTCGGGCGCAGCACCAACGTCAAGGCCGACCTGTTCCGGGTCTTCACGCGGATCTGGAACTCGCTCTCGGTCAACGGTCGCCGCGAGCAGGTGCAGCACGACCTGCCGGCGGAGGTGCGCCTCGGTCAGATCACGCCGCTGCCGCGCCAGGCCTTCTTGCTCTCCTGCCTTGAGGGTTTCTCCGAGGAGGACGCCGCGATCATCCTCGACGTGGACGTGGCGCAGGTGCGCGACCTCGTGGACGAGGCCGGTCGCGAGCTCGCCGCCGACATGGCCACCGAGATCCTGATCATCGAGGACGAGCCGCTGATCGCCATGGACCTCGAGGCCCTGGTGGAGGGCCTGGGCCACAACGTGATCGGCGTCGCGCGCACCCGCTCGGAGGCGATCAAGATCGCGGGCGAGGGCGGCAAGCGTCCGGGCCTGATCCTGGCGGACATCCAGCTCGCCGACGGCTCCTCGGGACTCGACGCGGTGAACGACCTCCTGAAGACCTTCGAGGTGCCGGTGATCTTCATCACCGCCTACCCGGAGCGTTTCCTCACCGGCGAGCGGCCGGAGCCGGCCTTCCTCATCGCCAAGCCGTTCCAGCCCGCCAACGTCTCGGCGGTGATCAGCCAAGCCCTGTTCTTCCAGCAGACCGCCCGCCGCCGCGAGGCCAAGACGGCCTGACAGGTACGACGGCCTGATGAGTGAGACGGCCTGATCGGCAAGACGAATCGAATCTGGGGGCGACTCGAGCCCCCCCTACCGAGGAAGCCCCGGCCCGCGCCGGGGCTTTTTTCGTCCAACCGCCGGCGAGGCACAAAAAAAACGGGCCGGAGGTGGCTCCAGCCCGTCTGAGAGGTTCCGGCCGATGCACAAGGGGAATGCGGGGAGGACCAGGTGGCCGGGTCCTCTACGAACGTGCCGCCGGGCCCTGGGTTCCGGCCGAGAGGCGCATTTTATTCCCCAAGCGTGCTTTTTGCGCAACATTCGGAGCCTGTGGACAAGCTGCGTGGGGAGCGGCACCCATGGCCGTTCGAAGGACGAATACTGGGACTCGCCAGGATCTCGGCAGGGTGGAACCGGGACGCGGGAGCACGCGTTCTCTTAACAACCTGTCAAGCTCCCATCGGAGGCGGCGACGATGCTTCGGTCTGGCTTCATTCTGGGCGTGAGTGCACCGGCCGCAATCCTCACCCTGATGGTCCATCCCATGGTCCGCGACACCGCCGACCGCTGGACCGCGCCAGTGGCAGTGACGAGCGCCCAGACACCCGCCGCGCTGCCATCGCCCGCGCCGCTGCCCGGCATGCGCCCGGTCTCCCTGGCGATCAGCCCGACCCGCATCGCCGGCGTCCCGCGCCTCGAGAGCCGCCCCGCCCCGTCCGCGCAGGGCGCCGAGTCGGAGGAGCGGCCCGTTCTCAAGCCCCGGCGGACCATGCGGGAGGGCTGCGAGGCGGCGCTCAGTGCCCTGGTTGGGGCAGAGGCGCGCCGCATGCTCCCGGGCCGCTGCATCTCCTGACGCCCGGGCGATCCGCCGATCGAACCGATACGAGAAAGGCCCCGCGCATGCGGGGCCTTTCTCGTATCGGTTCGACTTTTCGAAAAGAGACGGCGCCCGTCCCCGGCCGGGGAGGGCGCCGCGAGCCGTGCGGCCGACGATCACTCCCCGGCGCGACCCGTGCCGGTGGATTGCCCACCCTTGCGTCCGGCCGACGAGGCCAACTCACGGTCCTGCGAGAAGGAGCGCTTCTCGGCCGGCACGCTACGGCCGCCCTTGCTGGCGATCTCGCGCTGACGCTCGATGTTCATGGACGCAAAACCTCGCTTCGAGGTCGAATTTCCCGATGCCATCAGTCCCTCCTCAGGCTTCGCTTCACTCACTCACAACCTTCGCCAATAACCGATGGTTCCTGTTCCGGTTGGTCGCGGGCCGTTCCGCAACCGGGCCTGTGCTCGCCCGTTGAAGCGAGGACGGCGCCGGGAACAAGCCGGCGCGAAAGCTTGGCCGTAGCCAGAACGGGACAGTAGCAGGATGACGAACCGCGAGATGGCGAAGGGTGCGGTGGAGCACGGCGATGCCGGCCAGCACGCGAACGCGAAGCCCCTCCCGCCGATGCCGGCACCCGAGGACAGCACCACCCCCTCGACCCGCGAGGAGCCGATCGATTCGCCCCAGCCGAACGCCAGCGCCAAGCGCCGGCCGCCGGAGGCCGGCGAGATGGGCCTGACGACGCGGCGCTGAGACTGCGGCCTCACGCGCGCCGGACCCGCCCCGCGCGGGCGAGAAGCAGGACGAGGAGCCCGATCCCCAGGACGGTCGCGACGCCCGCGACCGCCAGGATGCGGCGCACCAGCGGCGTGTAGATGCCCCGCGCCGCGTCGAAGCCGTAGCAGAGCAGGGCGAGCCGGTCGCCCAGGCTGCCGGTCCGGCCCTCGCCGGCCTCGACCAGGGCGAGGCGCAGGTCGCGCCCGTTGAGCGCCAGCGGCGAGAGGATGCGGGCGACGCGGCCCTCCGGTGTGAGCAGGATCGCCGCGGCCGGGTGCGCGATGCTGTCCGTGCCCGGATCCGGTACGTAGCCGTAGCCGAGCGCCCGGGTCAGCGTATCGACCGCGGCGGCGGTGCCGACCAGCGCCCGCGGCCGGACGGGGGACGGCGCAGCACCGAGATCCGCCGCCAGCATGCGGCGCGCCGCCGCGGCGCCGTCCCGCGGGTCGAGCCCGACGAGGACGAAGCCGTAATCGCGCCCGGCCACGAGGCCGGTCGCCTCGAGCGCGGCGGCCGAGAGCGAGAGCATCGGGTCGCAAACGTTGCCGCAGGTGTAATCGACCGGCAGCAGCAGGACCGGGCGCCCGCCCGCGACCGCGGCGAGCGTCACGGCGCGCTCGCCGTCCGCCTCCGTGAAGGCGAGGTCGAGGGGTGCGCGCGCATCCGGCGGCGGCGCGACCGCGACCCGGGCCAGCTCCATCTGCGTCAGCCTCGCGGCGGCCGGGTTCGGCAGGAGCACCTGGAGCGCGCCCGCGAGGGCGGTCGCCCGCATCAGCGCGGTTCGGCCGCGGGTCGATCGTCCCGAACGCATCGCTTCCTCGTCTCGCAGGCCGTGATCCCTGCCGGGCGCGGGGCGCGCCCGCACTGGACAAGTCCCGAACCTTCCGCATGGATGCAGGGCCCGCTTGGTGAGGGCCAGAGCGTTGCCACGGAGCGTTGCCATGACCCTCGACACCGAGGTCTCCTCCCTGCGGCAGGTGCCGCTCTTCCGCGAGGTGGAGCCCGCGCGGCTGAAGCTGCTCGCCTTCACGAGCGAGCGCGTGCATTTCGAGCCGGGACAGCGCTTCTTCACCCGCGGCGACGCGTCGGATGCCGCCTACCTGATCCTGGAGGGCAGCGCCGCGGTCAGCCTCGACGGGCCGGCCGGCCCGATCCGGCTCGCGCTGCTCGGGCCGGACGCACTGGTGGGCGAGATGGGCATCCTGGCCGACCAGCCGCGCTCCGCCACGGTGACGGCCGAGAGCGCCACCACGGCGCTGCGCATCGACCGGGGCGTGTTCCTCGAGCTGCTGGCGCAGTTCCCGCAGATCGGCATCGCGGTCATGCGCGAGTTGGCGCTTCGCCTGGAGCAGACCAACCAAGCGCTCGCGCAGAGCCGGGCCTGAGTCCCCGGCCCTCGTCTCGGTCCTCGTCCCGGTCTCACGGCGCCTCCGCCCGCAGGCGGCGGGCATTGGCGCGGCCGTAGACGCCGTAGAGCCCGAGCCCCAAGACGAGCCAGAGGGCGAGCCGGAGCCATGTGTCGCCGGGCAGGCCCGCCATCAGAACCAGGCAGCAGAGGATGCCGAGCCCCGCGACCAGCGGGGCCGCCGGCACCCGGAAGGGGCGGGGCCGGTCCGGATCCCGTCGGCGCAGCAGCGGCACCGCCGCACAGACCAGGCAGAAGGCGAGCAGCGTCCCGATGCTGACGAGTTCGCCCAGCACCTCGAGCGGCACGAAGGCGGCGACGAGCGCCGTGCCGACCCCGATCAGGCCCTGGCTCCGCGCGGGCGTGCGCCGCACCGGATCGACCCGCGCGAAGGCCGCGGGCAGGAGCCCGTCGCGGGCCATCGCGAAGCAGATCCGGGACTGCCCGTAGAGGGCGGTGAGCGCCGAGGTGGTGAGGCCGACAAGCGCGCCGAGCTTGATCACCAGAGCGAAGCCGCCGAGCCCGGCCGCATCGACCGCGCGGGCGATCGGGTCGGGCACGTCGAGGTCGCGGTAGGGCACGAGGCCCGTGAGCACCGCGGCGACCAGCACGTAGAGCAGGGTGGTCAGCGCCAGCGAGCCGAGCAGCCCCACTGGCGCGTCGCGCTGGGGCCGGCGCGTCTCGCCGACCGCGGTCGAGACCGTCTCGAAGCCGATGAAGGCGAAGAACACCACGCCCGCCCCGCGCAGCACGCCGCTCCAGCCGTACTCGCCGAAACGGCCCGCGTTCTCCGGCACGAAGGGCCGCCACAGCTCGGGCCGCAGATGCGCGAGGCCGACCGCCACGAAGGCCAGGATGATCGCGACCTTCAGCGCCACCAGCGCGGCGTTGGCGGCCGCCGCCTCCCGGGTGCCGCGGATCAGCAGCCAGGACAGGGCCAGCACGATCAGGCCGGCCGGCAGGTTGACGAGCCCGCCCGCCCCGGGCGCGGCGGCGAGCGCCGGGGGGAGGGCGAGGCCGAGGTCGGCGAGCAGGCTCTGGGCGTAGCCCGACCAGCCGACCGCCACCGTGGCGGCCGCGAAGGCGAATTCGAGCACGAGGTCCCAGCCCACGATCCAGGCGCAGAGTTCGCCGAGGCTCGCCCGGGTGTAGGTGTAGGTCGAGCCCGAGGCCGGCATCATCGCGGCGAGCTCCGCGTAGCAGAGGCCGACGAAGGCGCAGGCGATCCCGCCGAGCGCGAAGGAGAGCACCAGAGCCGGCCCCGCATAGGCCGCCGCCGCCGTGCCGGTCAGAACGAAGATCCCCGCCCCGATCGTGGCGCCGAGCCCGATGCAGAGGAGGCTGAACCCCGTGAGGTCGCGGGCGAGGCCGGGCCCTGCGCCGGAATCGTCCTCCGCGGGCGGGACGCGGGCGGCATCCGTGATCGTGCGGTCGTGCATGAGGATTCCTGAATCCCGTCCCGGCCCATCCGGCAACTCCCGCCCGGCAAGTTCCGCGCCCCCCCGGGTCGGGCCCTCGTCCCAGGTCTCGCGAACGTGAGAGCCGGGGCCGGGGCATACCCATTACAAGTCAGCGCAAGACTTCACGGACTCGAGCGGGATCGGGCACCGCTCGTCTTGGTCTCGACGGCTTCCCTGCTGTAGACGAGCCTTGCGCTCGCGCACATGGAATAAACAGCGCTCTCGAACGTGTGGCCTGCACCAACCGAGGGCCGAGGGGCGCCACGGACGCATCAGGGGAAACGCATGGCCTCGTTCTCGGAGAGCGACCGCGGGCGGTCGAAGGTTGCCACGGTGCTGCGCGTCACCAGCGGCAACTTCCTGGAGATGTTCGACTTCTTCCTGTTCGGTTTCTACGCCTCGTACATCTCGAAGGCGTTCTTCCCCGGCGGGAACGAGTACGCCTCCCTGATGCTCACCTTCGCCACCTTCGGCGCGGGTTTCCTGATGCGCCCCCTCGGGGCGATCTTCCTGGGCGCCTATGTCGACCGGATCGGGCGGCGCCAGGGGCTCATCGTCACGCTCACCATCATGGCGGCGGGCACGATCCTGATCGCCTTCGTGCCGGGCTACGAGACGATCGGGCTCGCCGCCCCGGCCCTCGTGCTGATCGGGCGCCTGCTCCAGGGCTTCTCGGCGGGCGTCGAGCTCGGGGGCGTCTCGGTCTACCTCGCCGAGATGGCCACGCCCGGGCACAAGGGCTTCTACGTCTCCTGGCAATCGGGTAGCCAGCAGGTCGCCGTGATGGCCGCCGCCATCATCGGCTACGCGCTCAACCACAGCCTGACGCCCGGCCAGATGGGTGACTGGGGCTGGCGCATCCCCTTCCTCATCGGCTGCGCGATCGTGCCGTTCCTGTTCTACATCCGCCGCTCGCTGGAGGAGACGCAGGAATTCCTCCACCGCAAGGTCCGGCCGAGCACGAGCGAGATCTTCGCCTCGCTTGCCCAGAACTGGAAGATCGTCGTGCTCGGCATGCTGCTGGTCGCGATGACCACGATCTCGTTCTACACGATCACGGTCTACACCCCGACCTTCGGCAAGTCGGTACTGAAGCTCTCCGATACCGACAGCCTGCTGGTCACCTTCTGCACGGCCCTGTCGAACCTGTTCTGGCTGCCGGTGATGGGCGCACTCTCCGACCGGGTCGGCCGCAAGCCCCTGCTGCTCGTCTTCTCAGGCCTGACCCTGCTCACCGCCTACCCGGCGCTGGCCTGGCTCGTCGGCCACGTCTCCTTCGGCAACATGCTGATCGTGCTGCTCTGGCTGTCCTTCCTGTACGGCAGCTACAACGGCGCCATGGTGGTGGCTCTGACCGAGGTGGTGCCGGCCAAGGTCCGCACCGCAGGCTTCTCGCTCGCCTACTCGCTCGCGACCGCCTTCTTCGGCGGCTTCACCCCGCTGGTCTCGACCTGGCTGATCGAGCAGACCGAGAACCGGGCCGCTCCCGGCATCTGGATGGCCTTCGGCGGCGCCTGCGGCTTGGTGGCGACGCTAGCGATCTACCGCGGCGCGGCCGTGCGCGCCCGCGCCGGAACGCTCGCGGCCGACCCGGCGCGCTGAGACCGGCACCGCGGACGCAGGCCTCAGCGCAGGTAGCCGCGCGCCCGCAGGTCGCGCTCGACGGCCTCGTGGACGGGCTGCAGCACGTCGTCGTTCCGGGCCGGCGGCGGTTCGAGGGGTCGCATCGGGGGAAACGCGCGCATCGCGTCCGCGGCCCGGGCGCCCGGATCGCCGTCGCGTGCGCGGCCCACCCCACCCAGGCGCGCGCCGAGGGCGGATGCGATCAACCTGCTCAGCATAGCCCCTCCCGATTCCCGCAGAGGTCAACGCGCCCGGGCCCCGTTCGTTCAGAGGCTGTATCGGCCGGCCGCTTGAGGCGGGTCTCCGGGCGCGGTGGCCGGCCGGCGGGCGGGACTTCCGGGCCGGCGCCTCCCGTGGCACCGTCACAGGCGATTCGCCCGGCCGAGGAGACCGACCGATGAGGCCCGAGCCCCCCGCCACCGCGCCCGCGAAGGGCGGCCTCGTCGCCTACCTGTCGCTCGACGGCGCCCTGAAGGCCGCGGATTTCTACGTGCGCGCCCTCGGTGCCGAGATCGCCGCCGCGATGCCGTCCGACGACCGGGGCCGCACCATGCACGTGCATCTCTACGTCAACGGCACGTCGCTGATGCTGGCCGACGCCTTCCCCGAATACGGCCACGCGCTCGAACCGCCCCGGGCCTTCACGCTGACGCTGATCGTCGAGGACATCGACGCGTGGTGGCGCCGGGCGATCGAGGCCGGCGCCACGCCCGTGAAGGAGCCCGGGGAGATGTTCTGGGGCGACCGCTACGCCCAGTTCCGGGATCCCTTCGGCGTGCTCTGGGCCCTCAACCAGCCGAAGGGCTGACCCGCCGTCCGAGAGACCCCGCGGAGCGAGCCGATGACCGCCGAGACGACCGCTGAGACGTCCACCGAGACGCCCTCCGGGCGCGACCTCGTCCTCAGCCGCCTGATCCCGGCCCCGCCGAACCTGCTCTACCGGGCCTGGACCGAGCCGGACCTGCTGCGGCGCTGGTTCGCCCCCGCGCCGTTCCGGGTCACCGAGGCCGAGATCGACCTCAGGCCCGGCGGCACGACCCGGATCGTGATGGAGGGACCGGACGGCACCGCCTTTCCGAGCGCGGGCGTCTATCTCGAACTCGTCCCGGATGCCCGCATCGTCTTCACCGACGCCTATCTGCGGGCCTGGGAGCCCGCCGCCAAGCCGTTCTTCACCGGCATCGTCACCTTCGAGCCCGAGGCCGGCGGCACGCGCTACACCGCCCGGGCCCGGCACTGGAGCGCGGCCGACCGGGCCGCCCACGAGACCATGGGGTTCCACGAGGGCTGGGGCCGCTGCGCCGACCAGCTCGCGGCGCTCGTCGCCACCCTCTGATGCGAGAGCTGCCGATGCGCGTCGCGACCTGCCTGTGGTTCGAGCGGGAGGCCGAGGCCGCCGCCCGCTTCTACGTCGGCCTGATCGCGGATTCGGCGATCGAGCAGGTCCAGCACGCCCCGGGGCCCTGGCCGGGCGGCGCGCCGGGGGATCCGATCCTCGTGCGCTTCCGCCTCGGCGGCCAGGGCTTCCAGGCCCTGAACGGCGGCAGGCCGGCCGATTACGGCACCGCCGCCTCGATCTCGGTCACCTGCGCGGACCAGCCTGAGATCGACCGGCTCTGGGAGGCGCTGACCGCGGACGGCGGCCGCGAGATCGCCTGCGGCTGGCTCAACGACCGCTGGGGCGTGCCCTGGCAGATCGTTCCCGAGGCCCTGCCGCGCCTCCTCGCCGACCCGGACCCCGCGGTCGCCGCACGGGTCTTCCGGGCGATGCAGGGCATGGTGAAGCTCGATCTCGCCGGGCTGGAGCGCGCCGCGGCGGGCTAGCGGGACGGGCATCGCGACGCGATCGGGTAGAGGACCGCCGCAGCCTCGCCCGGCACATGCGCCCCCGGGCGGTTCCGCGATCCTGAGAACCGGGCGGAGCCGCGCGACGGCCGACGTCCCGTCCCGCCCGGCGACGGCCTCGGAAGACGTCGCTCGCGCCGGGCAGGCCCCCCCGGGACAACCGCTCGGGCAAACCGATTGCCCGTCTCGACCGTTTGGAGGCTGCGCCGGCCGCCGACGCGCGGCAGGGATTTGGCCAGGTGAGGGTAGGTGAATGGATAAGAAGCCGTCCTTTTCCAGACGGGTGACCGAGCATCTTCTGGCGCGCGCCCTGAGCGCTTCCATGTCTCTCAAGGGCATCGAGCACGGGAAGGGATGCCGGGCGGTTCACAGGTTGCCCGACCTGCAGAACGACGGGCGCATGTCGATCGGGCACGACGTCGTCTTCAGGTCGAAGAACGGCCGCGTCTCGATCACCGCCGACCCCGGGGCCGAGGTCAGCATCGGAGCGGCGGCCTACATCAACAGCCTGACCGTCATCCATGCCTGGAGTCGGATCTCCATCGGCAGCTGCTGCCGCATCGGAGAGATGTGCTTCATCTCCGATACGAACTTCCACGAGATCGAGGAAGGGCAGGGCGCCATCGTGAAGCCCGTGACCCTCGGACGAAACGTCTGGCTGGGCCGCGGCGTGGTCGTCCTGCCGGGCGTGACCATAGGCGACCACGCCGTAGTTGGCGCCGGCTCCGTGGTGACGAAGGACGTTCCCGCGCGCGCGCTCGCGACCGGCGTGCCGGCCCAGGTCGTTCGCTCCCTTCGCGCGAGCGATACCTATATCCGGCCGTGACTATCCGGCCGTGACACCCCTCGCGCCGCCCGTCCGGGCCGGCTGCCCGCGCAACGCAGCCAAGATCGCCGCCTCACGCTCGACAGGGCGGACGCATGTCGGGAGCCCTTCGGCTCGCTCAGGAGACCATCGATGACGGTCACGCAAACCGCGGGAAGCCGCCCGACGCGAAAGGTCGGCCTCGTCACCGGATCGCCCGATGTCGGGCGGTGCGGCATTCACGACTACGTCCTGGCCCTGGCCCAATCCCTGCGCGGCACGGGGACGGCCTGTGAGATCATCGATCAGCGCGATTGGTCGCTGACCGGCCTGAATCGGCTCCGGCACAAGGTCCGCCTCTCCGACCCCGACATCGTCCACATCCAATATCCGATGATCGTCGGGTGGCGCAGCCTCGGACCGCACCTGCTCGGATGGCTGTCGAGAAAGCCCCTGGTCCTGACGCTGCACGAATTCACGAGCTTCGACCGCCTGAGGCAGGCGTCCCTGCGCGCCTTCGTCCACAACGCGACCACGATCTGCCTGACGACGGATTACGAGACGGCGCACTTCCTCCGCGCCTTCCCGGGTGCCGCGGCCAAGGTCAGGACCATACCGATCGGGAGCAACATCCCGCGCGCCGACCGGACCGCCCACCTCGATGCGCCGCCCTACACGGTGACGTATTTCGGGCAGATCAAGCCCGGCAAGGGCATCGAGCAGTTCATCGACCTGATCCGCGTGGCCTCGGCGAAGCAGCGCCCCTGGACGTTCCGCATCGCCGGCGCCCCGGTCGGGTGGGCCCCGCACTACATCGAGGACTTGACGAAGGGCTTGTCCGGCTGTCCGGTCGAATGGATCCTGAATCCGAGCGACGCGGACGCCGCGCGCGTCCTGGCGGACTCGCATGTCGCCTACCTGCCCTACCCGGACGGCATCTCCGAGCGCCGGGGCAGCTTCCTGGCGGCCCTCTGCAACGGCGTTCCCGTCGTCACCACCGACGGCCCCGCGCGTCCGCAGGGGATCGACGCGATCGCGCGCCTCGCCCCGGACGCGGAGAGCGCGGATGCGGCCATCGCCGCCCTGCTGCAGGATCGAGACACCTGGGAGCGGCTGAGCTTCGCGGGACAGCGCTACGTCGCCAAGCACGACTGGTCCCGCATCGCGGAGCAGTACCGGGCGGTCTACGACGCCGCCGTGGCGCGCTGAGCGGATCGCCGCGCGGCTTGCCGCCCGCAGGCCGGCCGCGCGGCGCGGATGACGAGGCGGCTGCGCGGACGGGCCGGGTTGCGGGCACGGTCGGGGTCAGGTCCTGCCCCGGCACCCCGGCATCGGCCGAGCGGCTGGCCCCTCAGCCGAGCGGCTGGACCAGCAGCTTGTCGACGCGCCGCCCGTCCATGTCGACCACCTCGAAGCGCCAGCCATGCGCCTCGACGCTGTCGCCCGTGCTCGGGATGCGGCCCAGCCGGAAGATCACGAAGCCCGCGATCGTGTTGAAGTCGTCGCGCTCCGGCTTCTCGGCGAACCCCAGGCGCTCGAAGGCCTCGTCGGCCGGCATCATGCCGTCGATCAGGAAGGAGCCGTCGTCGCGCTCGACCACGTCGGGCTCCTCGCCCGCCTCCGGGATGTCGCCCGCGATCGCCTCCAGGAGGTCGGTCGCCGTGACGATGCCCTCCAGGCTGCCGTACTCGTCCACCACGATCGCCATCTGGACGGGCTTGGCCCGGAAGGTCTCCAGCACGGCGAGCACCGACATCGCCTCGTGCACGACGATCGGCTGGCGCGTCACCGCGTCGATGTCCGGCGGCTGCCCGTCGAGGACGCGGTCGAGCAGGTCCTGCTTGCGCACCACGCCGACGACCTCGTCCACCGTACCGCGGCTGACGACGACCTGCGCGTGGCTGCAATCGCGCAGCGCCCGCAGCACCGCGTCGCGGTCGTCCTCCGCATCGACCCACTCGATCTCGTGGCGGGGCGTCATCACCTCGCGGATGCGCCGGTCGCCCAGCGCGAAGATGCGCTCGACCGCCTCCTGCTGCGCTTCCTGGATCAGCCCGGCCTCCCGGCTCGCCTCGACCAGGAGGTTGAGTTCGGCGGTCGAGTGGTGGCCGCCCTCGCCGTGGCCGGCCTGGAGGCCGCACAGCCGCAGCACGCCGTTGCCGAGCCCGTTCAGGAAGACGATGGCCGGACGGAACACGAACAGGAACAGGGAGAGCGGCCGGATCACCGCGAGCGCCGTGCGCTCGCTGCGCTGAAGCGCGAGGCTCTTCGGGGCGAGCTCGCCCAGCACGATGTGCAGCGCCGTGATGATCACGAAGGAGATCACCACCGCGACGGTGTGAGCGCCCACGCTCGGCAGCACGCCCGGCAGCCAGGCGAGCGCGGGCTCGACGAGGTGGGCGAGGGCCGGCTCGCCGACCCAGCCCAGCGCCAGCGACGAGATGGTGATGCCGAGCTGGGTCGCGGCCAGGTGCGCGTCGAGGTGGTCGGTGGCGGCGAGCAGCGCCTTGGCGTTGACGCGCCCCTCGTTCACCAGCTCGGTCACCCGGCTGCGGCGCACCGCCACCAGGGCGAACTCGGCGGCCACGAAGAAGCCGTTGGCCAGCACCAGCGCGAGCACCGAGAGCAGGCCGAGGGCGGTCGCCCAAGCATCGTCGGAAATCGTCGTCTCCCGCCTTTGGCCCGGCAGCCCTGTGGCCAGCCATTCGGCCAGCCATGCGGGCCGCGCCGGCCTGACCCATCCGGATCTCCCATACCCGCCCCCGGGGATCAGGGCTATCCGAAGCCCGCCCCGATCCGTCCGGAGAACCGATGGATCGACGCGCGATCGGCGCCGCAGGCCGCGGACGCCGCCATCCACGCCGCCGGGCCGCACCCGGCTTGCCTGGGCCGCCCTTACGGCTAAGCTTCGCGCCGACGCCCGGCGCGGCGCCCACCCGGAGCCCCGATTGTCCTCCATCAAGATCAAACCGGCCTGCGACGGCACCTACACGCTCTACCGCGACGGCGACGCCGTCAGCTCGGGCCTCACCCTGCATCAGGCGCAGGAACTCGCCGCGGTGCTGCGCTGCCTCGACCCGGGGGTGTGAGGGCTGCCCGGACCGCGCGCATTCTCCGCGCGGCCGGGAACCGGGCCGGACGGATTGATCTTGTCGTCGGACACGTACAGGATCTCCGGGCAGCGGGTCCGACAAACCCTCGCCCCCCGTCCCTGCTGCGCGTCGCGTCGTGCGTCACCGAACCGCCCCGCAACAGCGACGAGCCCTGCATGGCGATCGAGATCGAGCGCAAGTTCCTCGCGACCCGGGCCGTCCTAGAGCATTGCCGCTTCGGCACCGTCATCGTCCAGGGCTATCTCTACACCGACGCCGAGAACACGGTGCGGGTGCGCCGCATGGGTGCCCGCTACCTGCTCGCCTGGAAGGGGCGGCGCCTGGGCGCGGTCCGCGAGGAGATCGAGTTCGAGCTGCCGGCTGCCGTGGGCGCCGCGCTTCTCACCGCCGTCGATCCGCGCGGGCGGATCGAGAAGGTGCGCTACCGGGTCGAGGACGGCGGCCGCGCCTGGGACGTCGACGTCTTCGCGGGCGCCCTCGACGGGTTGATCCTGGCGGAGGCGGAACTCGCCCGCGCCGACGAGGCCGTGGCCCTGCCGCCCTGGATCGGCGAGGAGGTCACCGCGGACGAGCGCTACCGCAACTCGCGCCTCGCCGCCGGAGCCGTGGTGCCGCAGCGCGCGGCGGCCTAGCCCGCGCGCCCTCCGGGACGGGGCGGCCGGGGCCGCGCCGGATCGCCGTCCCGCCGGGCCGGCCGCCCGGCGATGGATCAAGGGACGGCGTCAGAACGCCTGCCGCAAGATCACGAACAGCGTGCCGGCGAGGAGCATCGCGGCCGGCAGGGTGAGGAGCCACGCGAGCGCGAGGTTGCGCACGGTGGCGAGCTGGAGTCCCGTGCCGTTGGCCGCCATGGTGCCCGCCACGCCCGACGACAGGATGTGGGTGGTCGAGACCGGCAGGCCGTAGCCCTCGGCCAGCCCGATCGTGCCCGCGGCGACGATCTCGGCCGAGGCGCCCTGCGCGTAGGTGAGGTGCTGCTTGCCGATGCGCTCGCCCACCGTGATCACGATGCGCTTCCAGCCGACCATCGTGCCCAGGCCCAGCGCCAGGGCGACGCAGACCTTGACCCAGGCGGGGATGTAGCGCGTGCCGGCGTCGAGCAGGTCGGTGTAGCCCTTCATGACCGTCGCTTCCTCCTCCGGGAAGATTTCGGCCTTCGTCAGCCGGTGGATCGCCTCGGAGGCGAGGTACATGTCGTTGCGCAGGTTCGACGTCGCGGCGGCGGGCACGCGGCGCAGCGCGCCGTAGCCCTCGACCTTCTCGGCGATGTCGTCCGACAGGGTGCCGAGCGCGGCGAAGACCGCCGGCCGGTCCAGTGCCTTCGTCCTCAGCGCCTCGCCGATCGCGGCGCGGGCCGCGCCGGGCTCGGGCCGCTCCGCCCCCGCAGTGCGGGGGGCGAGGATACCGGAGGCGGACCGCGAGGCCTGCACGAAGGCGGGGGTGTCGGCCTCCGTCATGGTGCGGTTCAGGGCGTAGGCGGTCGGCGCCGCCCCGATCAGGATGAGCATGATCAGGCCCATGCCCTTCTGCCCGTCGTTGCCGCCGTGGAAGAACGAGACCAGGGAGCAGGTCAGCACGAGCAGGCCCCGGATCGGGAGCGGGGGCGGCGTGTCGGCCTCCGGAGCCCGGTCGAGCGCGGGGCTGCGCACGACGCGCTTCAGGACGAGCAGCAGCAGGGCCGCCAGCACGAAGCCGCAGACCGGGCTGAAGGCCAGCGCCTTGAGCACCTCCAGGGCGTGGCCCCAATCGATGCCGGAGGTCCCGTCGTGCCCGCCGACGAGCTGGTTGGCGAGGCCGACGCCCAGCACCGAGCCGATCAGGGCGTGGGAGGAGGAGTTCGGCAGGCCGAGGGCCCAGGTGCCGAGGTTCCACACGATGGCGGCGGCGAGCAGCGCGAAGATCATCGCGTAGCCGGGACCCGAGCCGACCCGCAGCACCAGTTCCACCGGCAGCATGACGACGATGGCGTAGGCCACCGCGCCCGAGGAGAGCATCACGCCCAGGAAGTTGAAGGCCCCCGACCAGACCACCGCGACGTTGGGCGGCAGGGCGCGGGTGTAGATCACCGTGGCGACCGCGTTGGCCGTGTCGTGGAAGCCGTTCACGAACTCGAAGCCCAGCGCGATCAGCAGGGCGAGCCCGAGGAGCGCGAAGGCACCGAGGGCGAGCGGCTCCGCGTGCGCGGCGCTCATGTCGGCGATCAGGCTGTAGAGGGCGTAGCCGAGGCCCGCGATCACCGCGAGCAGGATGACGATGCCGTGGGCCGGATGGGTGGCGCGGTCGAGCCCGTGCCCGGACCGCTGCCCCGGGGGACCGGAGGCCGCGGCCGGGCCGCGCAGGATGTCGGACGTGCCGTCGGCCATGGGTCTCATCCGCGCGATAGGATTGTGATCCCAACCCTAGGGGGTGCCGGTGACGATCCGGTGACGGGCTGCCGTCCGCCCCGGTTCGGCGCGGCGGCCTCGCGCCTGATCGAGGCGGGGCCCCGGGCGACGCGGTGCAGCCCGCTTGTCCGGCGCCCGGCGCGCCGGTGGCGGCGCATCCGGCGGCCGCCGACGAAGCCCGGAACGCCGCGCCCCCCGATGCGCGGGAGGGGAGGCGGACGGGGAGGCACCGGATGATGGGGCGGAGGATGCTGGGGCGGAGGCTCGAACCGGCCCGGCGGCGTCCTAACTGCAGGCCCGAGCGCGCCCGGCGCGCCCGACCCATCGAGGAGGAGCCATGAAAGCCTTCGTCGTGCGCGCACCCGGCGGTCTCGACCGTCTGGAGATCGCGGAGCGGCCCGATCCGGGCGCGCCGGGGCCCGGCGAGATCCGGGTCGCGATCCGGGCGACCTCGCTCAACTACCACGACCTGCTGGTGGCCGCCGGCCACTGGCCCGCCGCGGACGGCCGGATCCTGATGTCGGACGGGGCGGGGATCGTCGAGGCGGTGGGGGCCGGCGTCGCCGAGTTCGCGCCGGGCGAGGCGGTCGTCTCCTGCTTCTTCCCGCAATGGCCGGACGGCCTGCCCCACGGGGCGGTCGGGGATTTCGCGGGCACGCCCGGCGACGGCATCGACGGCTTCGCGCTCACCCACGCGGTCCGCTCCGCCCAGGCCTTCACGCGCGCGCCGCGGGGCTGGGGCCACGCGGAGGCCGCGACGCTGACCACCGCCGGCCTCACCGCGTGGCGCGCCCTCGTGGCCGATGGCGGGCTGAAGGCCGGCGACACCGTGCTGGCGCTCGGCACCGGCGGCGTCGCGATCGCGGCCCTGCAGATCGCCAAGCTGATGGGCGCGGCCGTGGTCGTCACCTCCTCGTCCGATGCCAAGCTCGAGCGGGCGCGGGCGCTCGGCGCCGACCACACGATCAACTACCGCCAGCACCCGGACTGGGGGAAGCGGGCGCGCGACTGGACCGGCGGCCGTGGCATCGACCACGTGCTCGAACTCGGCGGCCCCGGCACCCTGGCGCAGTCGATCGAGGCGGTGCGGGTCGGCGGCCACATCGCGCTGATCGGCGTGCTCACCGGCCTCGCGGGCGACGTCCCGACGGCGGCGCTGATGGCCAAGCAGGCCCGCCTGCAAGGTCTGATCGTGGGCAGCCGCCGCCAGCAGCAGGACTACGTCGCGGCCCTCGATCAGGCGGAAATCCGCCCGGTGATCGACCGGACCTTCGGCTTCGACGAGCTGCCGGAGGCCTTCCGCTACCAAGAGGGCGCGGCGCATTTCAGCAAGATCTGCGCGGCGTGGTAGGCCGCGCCCCGTCCCCTGTCAGGAGCAACCCAGCATGAGCGATCGCATCATTCTCCGCGCCGGCGAGGCGCTGGTGGCGGGCGGCCCGCCCAACACCGCCTCCGAGCCCGAGGTCATCATCGGCGAACTCGACGGGCCGGTCGGCACGGCACTCGCCACGCTGACCGGCGATCAGGTGGTCGGTCACAGCCGCGTCTTCGCGCTCCTGAACACCGACATCATGGTGCGCCCGGTCACGCTCTGCGTCTCGAAGGTCAGCGTGACCGAGAGCAAGTATACCTCGATCCTGATGGGCACGGTGCAGTACGCCATCGCCAACGGCGTGCTCGACGCGGTGCGGGCGGGCTACATCCCGAAGGAGAAGGCCAACGACCTCGGCATCATCTGCTCGGTCTGGCTGAGCCCCGGCGTGATCCAGGCCGAGAGCGTTGACCACCGGGCCCTGTTCGAGATCCAGCGCAAGGGCATGACCGAGGCGATCCGCAAGGCGATGACGAACGAGCCCTCGATCGACTGGCTCCTCGAGAACCAGGACAAGATCGTGCACAAGTACTACCAGATGGGCCTCGACGGGAAGATCTGATCGTCGGCGCGCCGCCGGGGCGGCAGGTCCGCCCCGGCCTGTCTCCGCGCCCCGGCTTTCCGCCTCAGTTCGGGTGGAACACCACCTTCACGCAGCCGTCCTTCTTGTCCCGGAACGTCTTGTAGAGGTCCGGCCCGTCCGCGAGGTTCGTCGAGCGGTGGGTGATCAGCGAGGCGGTGTCGAACTTGCCCTCCTGGATCAGCTTGGTCAGTGGCTCGAGGTAGCGCTTCACGTGGGTCTGGCCGCTCTTGAGGGTCAGGCCCTTCTGCACGATCGAGCCCATGTTCACGGGGATCGGCCCGCCGTAGACGCCCGGCACCGAGACGATGCCGCAGGGCCGCACCGCCCGGATCGCCTCGGTCAGCGCGTAGGGCCGCTCGGTCGAGGTGAGCTTCTCCTGGATCGTCGAGAGCACGCTCGCCACGCCGTGGCCGGCGGATGCCTCCATGCCGACGCAGTCGATGACGCCGTCCGCGCCCTCGCCGCGGCTGATCTCCTGGATGCGCTCGAACACATCCTCCGATCCGAAGTCGATCACGTCGGTGGCGCCGTACGTCCGGGCCAGCGCCAGGCGCTCGGGCACCGTGTCGATGGCGATGATGCGCTCGGCGCCCATCACCTTGGCCGACTGGATCGCGAACAGGCCGACCGGCCCCGCGCCCCAGACCGCGATGATCTCGCCGCCCCGGATCTCGCAGTGCTCGGCCCCCTGCCAGCCCGTCGGCAGGATGTCGGTAAGGAAGAGGACCGACTCGTCGTCCATGCCGTCCGGCACCCGCATGGGCGCCACGTCGGCCATCGGCACGCGCACGTACTCGGCCTGTCCGCCCCAGTAGCCGCCGGTGAGGTGCGAGTACCCGAACAGCCCCGCCGTGGTGTAGCCGAACTGCTCGGCCGCCATCGCGGCGTTGCGGTTCGAGCGCTGGCAGACCGACCAGTTGCCGAGTTTGCACTGGCGGCATTCGCCGCAATTGATGTTGAAGGGCACGACGATGCGGTCGCCCTTCCGGAATTTGGTGTGGGCGGATCCGACCTCGACCACCTCGCCCATGAACTCGTGGCCGAGCACGTCGCCGGCCTTCATGGTCGGCATCTGGCCGTCCATGAGGTGCAGGTCCGAGCCGCAGATGGCGCAGGACGTGACCTTGATGATGACGTCGCGCCCGTCCTCGATCTGCGGGTCCGGCACCGTGTCGCAGCGGATGTCGCCCTTGCCGTGCCAGCACAGTGCCTTCATGGCGGATTCCTTGGATCTCGGGGGAGGCGAGGGGGCTCGCCGGGACGCGGGCGGCCTGGCGCACGGCACGTCCCATGGCGAAGCCCCCTCGTCGCCAAGCGGGGCGCCGCGGAAACTGTTCCCGCAAAGGGAAACGCGGACCTGCGGCGGATGGGCCGCCCGAGGTGCGGTTGGCCGGGAGGCCCGGGTGGAACCGCGGGGGCGGCCGCCGTGTTGGCCGGCACGATCCGGTGCGATGCACAACCGCCCGGCCGCGGCCTCGAGCGGCCGGCCCGTCCCGCACCGGGCCTGGGGGGGCACCCAGGCGTTCCGGGCGCGCCGCGCTGACAGCGCCTGCCGAAGACACGAAGGACACCAGCCCATGATCCGGCCCATGATCCGACCGCTCGTTCTGCTCACCCTCGCCCTCGGCGCGGCCTCGCCCGCCCTGGCGCAATCCGCCTCGCTGAGTGGCCCCCTCGGCGCCCCGCTGGGCAGCCACGGCCACGGGCCGACCATGCTGATCCACGGCAACTATTGCGGGCCCGGCAACAACGCGCCCCGGCCGCCGATCGACGCCCTCGACGCGGCCTGCGCCCGCCACGACGCCTGCACGCCGGACGGAGCCCTGCCGTCGCGAGCCTGCAACCTGCGTCTCGAGCGCGAGGCCGAGCTGATCTCCCGCGATCCGCGCCAGCCCGACGACCTGCGGGCGCTCGCCGGCCTGGTGGCGGCGGGCGCGGCGATCATGCCGGTGGATCCGGGCCTCGCGCGCCGTGGCGTCGCCGCTGCGCCGGCCGCCGCGCCGTCCGAGGTGCCCGTGGCGACCGGCAGCCTCGGCCCCACCGCCGCGGCTCCGTCGGCGGCCCTCGATCCGGACGAGGACGAGGCGGAGTGATGCGGGCTATCCGGCCCGCGATGCCCTGACCCTGCATGCGGCGCGGCTCCCGGGCCACGCCGCACGCACCGATTGCAGTTGGCCCGAAACGTGGCCGTACCTTCCCCGGTTCAGTCCTAGACGGCGCCGCGCGGGTGCGCCGACCCGGGAGGCGACCCATGAGAGCTCTGGTCTGGCACGGCACCCAGGACATTCGCTGCGAGACGGTGCCGGACCCGCAGATCGAGGACGATCGCGACGCCATCATCAAGGTGACGGTCTGCGCCATCTGCGGCTCGGACCTGCACCTCTACGATCACTTCATGCCCGGCATGCAGAGCGGCGACGTCATGGGCCACGAGTTCATGGGCGAGGTCGTCGAGACCGGCCGCGGCGTGAACGGCGCCCTGCGGAAGGGCGAGCGGGTCGTGATTCCGTTCACGATCATCTGCGGCGAGTGCGACCAGTGCAAGCGCGGCTTCTTCTCGGTCTGCGAGCGCTCGAACCGCAACAAGCACGTCGCCGCCAAGGCCTTCGGGCACACCACGGCCGGGCTGTTCGGCTACACCCACATCACCGGCGGCTATCCGGGCGGCCAGGCCGAGTACGTCCGGGTGCCCTTCGCCGACAGGACCCACATCAAGGTCCCGGATTCCCTCACCGACGAGCAGGTGCTGTTCCTCGGCGACATCTTCCCGACCGGCTGGCAGGCCGCCGTGCAGGCCGACATCCAGCCGACCGACACGGTCGCGATCTGGGGCGCCGGCCCCGTCGGCCAGATGGCCGTGCGCTCCGCCCTTCTGCTCGGCGCCCGGCAGGTGGTCTGCATCGACAGCGTCCCCGAGCGCCTCGACATGGCCCGCGCAGGCGGCGCGATCACGATCGACAACGGCCGCGAGAGCGTGGTCGAGCGCCTGAACGAGCTCACCGCCGGCAAGGGCCCGGAGAAGTGCATCGACGCGGTCGGCATGGAGGCGCACGCGCCCCGCGCCCTGGAGCACGCCTACGACCGGGTGAAGCAGGCGGTGATGCTGGAGAGCGACCGGCCCACGGTGCTGCGCGAGATGATCTACGTCTGCCGTCCGGCCGGCATCCTGTCGATCCCGGGCGTCTATGGCGGGCTCATCGACAAGGTGCCGATGGGCGCCCTGATGAACAAGGGCCTGACCATCCGCACCGGCCAGACCCACGTGAACCGCTGGACCGACGACCTCGTGCGCCGGATCGAGGCGGGCCAGATCGACCCGTCCTTCGTGATCACCCACCGGGCGAGCCTGGAGCAGGGGCCGGAGATGTACCGCACCTTCCGGGACAAGACGGACAATTGCATCAAGGTGGTGCTGCGGCCCTGAGGCGGCTCCCGCATCCCGCCCGCTTCGTCTGCCGAGAGGTCTTTCGAGAGGTCGCACCATGTCCGTTCCGTCCCGGCGCCGCAGCCGCTTCGCCTCCGATCCCCGGCGCAGGCCGGCCCCTGCCGCCGCGCAGTTCGCCCGCGGGCTGGGCTGGTTCTCGCTCGGCCTCGGCGTCACCGAACTCGCCTTCGGCGACGCGATCGCCCGGTGGCTCGGGATGCCGCGCTCGGGTCCGCTGATCCGGGCCTACGGCCTGCGCGAGATCGCGCAGGGCGCCGGCATCCTCGGCGCGCAGGATCCGACGCCGTGGATCTGCGCCCGGGTGGCCGGCGACGGGATCGACATCGCGAGCGTCCTGCCCGCGCTGGAGGGCGACAACCCGAACCGGGGCAACGCGATGGTTGCTCTGGCCTCTCTCGCCGGGGTGACCGTGGCCGATGTGCTGTGCGCCCAGGCCCTCATCGACGCACCCCGAATGCCGTCGGACGCGGTGCGCGCGGAGTACGGCCGCCGCAGCGGCTTCCCGCGGGCTGCAGCGGCGATGCGCGGGGCGGCCGCGGATTTCGAGCCCCCCGCCGACATCGTCGGCCCGGAGGCGATGCGGGCCTGGACGGCACCCGCGGCCTGACAGCCGCTCCTCGCGGACACTGACCCTCAGGTTACGGCGCATCCGGAGAAGAGAGGGGAGGGGAGGGCACTCTGAGAGCCCACGCCGCCTCCTTCGCACGACGTCGGCCCTTGGCGCCCGTCACAGGCCTGTTGCAGGTTTTTCGCGTGTTCGTCGCATCGGGTGTTGACGGGGCGGCTGGGCTTGCGTAGACAGCGCTCATCGG
>NZ_LSIX01000961.1:0-8905 GCF_001556475.1 Methylobacterium sp. CCH5-D2
TGACATGGTGGCGGAAGGCTCGCCGCTCACAGTTGCGGGGGCAGCCGCGGCATCGGGCATGAAGCCCTCACCGCGTTCCCTTTTGATCCCCGGGGGGAACCGTCGCAGCTTGGCTATTCGGCTTGGGTATGGGCTGTCAATTCGTTCTCTCATCATACCCGGGGCCATATCGAAGCTCGCAATCTAACGATTGCAGGGCAGCGCCCCCCTGATGCGATGTCGCAAGCTGAGGCAGGAGCGGACCTATGAGAGGCTGGCCTGAATGACCATTTGGGCTCAGGCGTTCGCTCTGCGGATACACCGTCCCCACCTCAATCCCAGGACAACGCGTGGGGCCGGCAGCCCGGTGATGGTGTCGGGAAGCGCAACCTTCGCCCGCCGCTCCAGGTGAAGGCAGAGCCGGCCGACGATGCCCCGGAACCCTCGGCTATTCTGCGGCAGGCCGGACCGGCAGCCGCCAGTTCGGGCGCACGAAGTGGCAGGTGTAGCCGTTCGGGTGGCGCTCCAGGTAGTCCTGGTGCTCCGGCTCGGCCTCCCAGAACGGGCCGGCCGTCGCCACCTCGGTCACGACCTTGCCGGGCCAGAGGCCGGACGCGTCCACGTCCGCGATGGTGTCCTGGGCGATCCGGCGCTGCGCTGCGTCGCGGTAGTAGATCGCCGAGCGGTAGCTCGGGCCACGGTCGTTGCCCTGGCGGTTCGGGGTCGTCGGATCGTGGATCTGGAAGAAGAACTCCAGGATGCGGCGGTAGCTCGTGCGCGCCGGATCGTAGGTGATCTCGATGGCCTCCGCGTGGCTGCCGTGGTTGCGGTAGGTCGCGTTCGGCACGTCGCCGCCGGTGTAGCCGACCCGGGTCGCGACGACCCCGTCCTGGCGCCGGATCAGGTCCTGCATGCCCCAGAAGCAGCCACCCGCCAGCACCGCTCTCTCGTAGGCCATCGTACTCTCCTCGTGCTGACGGGACCCGATTCGTCTCGATAGATAGGCAGTCGGCCCCGCGATCCGAGACCTCACGCGGGTCTGGATCAGCCCCTGACGGCTCCCGATCAGCGCTCCGTGTATCTCCCTGCTGCTATGCCGGAGTTCCCGCTCTCAACGACGCGCAAACCGGTCCCCATGGCCCCAAATGCCCGTCCCACGGCCGCGGGGGGCGTGGGGCACAGTTCCCCCACTCCGGCACTTTTTCGGGCGCACCGCGGCGTTCTCGAGAGGTGTTGCCGATGCCGATCCGCGTGAGCCTGCGCTCGGCAGCTTGTCCCGCTCACCGGGCGTCGTTGCCGGTGGAATGGTTCATCGCGGGCCGCTGATCCCTGAGGCGCGTACCAGATCGTATAAGGCCGGCGTTGGTACTCCGTGGCTGACGATCACAACGTCGAGGTCGTACCCTCCGACGATCTGCAGGGCCCGCAACAGAGCTGCATCGATCCAGGTGTCTGCGTTGCCGAAGGCACCTCCACCCAGACGGGTCAACAGCACCCGGTTCGAGGCGCCGCGCGCCGCATTCAGAACTGCGGCCAGCACGGTCGCTTCGTAGGCCGCCTCCAGCACCAGCGATGCGAACGACGCCCAGCTCGCTGCCGGGTGGCGCCCGTAGGCCACCGGTAGAGCCGAGCAGAAGATCTGGCTGACGCGTGGCCCTGGGGCCGGCCCATCCGTGACCTCGACGTCAACGTGCAGCCCGACCCGTAAGAGGCCACGAAGGGCATCCAGCGTGGCCGCATCTGCCACCTGCAGATGCCGACTGATCTCGCTCAACCCGTCGCGCGTCGGCAGAGCGTAGCCGTTGCGCATCGACCAGAGATCCGAGACGTTCGTCCCGAGGCGCGTCGCCAGCGCACGGCCAAGGTCGGCGAGCCCGTCGAGCTGCCGCTCAGTGCTCTGGCCGATCTTACCGTCCACCGGCACGAGGTAGTTGCGGTAGATCGTGGCCCCGCCCGCCGCCATCGCGCAGGCCGGCCCCTGCGTGCGGTCGTGCGCGTAGCGGGTGACGCCGTCCTCAGGTTCGACATCGGGCCCGACCATCTCCAGGAGATTGAACTGGGAGGCGACCTGGAACAGCGCGCCGCGGTTCTCGGGCGCGCGGTGCAGGGCGCGGACATCGCCCTGCACGATCGAGAGCCGCGACGGACCGGACGCCCGCGCAACCAGCGCTTGGGATCGTAGCTCGGCCAACGAGGGCAGGCTCAGCGTGCCGACACCGTAGCTGTAGCCCCCTCCGCGGCAGCGCAAGCGGCCGTCGACCACGGACAGCACCGCCTGCGTCTCTTCGTAGGGCCCTTCCGGGAAGCCGGTGATCCGCTCGAACCAATCCATGCTGATGCTCCTGAGATCGGCCCTGAGACCACCGGCTCCCAGCCCTCCGCCTTCGAGACCTCCCGGCGAATGAGAGGATCCATCCCGAGACATCCTCAGAACACGAACTTCCAGTCGATGCGCCGGACCGGGGCCGCCACGTCCGTGAGGCTTGCCGAGCACATCACGACGACGTCCTGCCGCGCCGCCCGCGCCCCGGCCCGGACCGGGTTCGGCTTGACCATGAAGCACAAGCCGGTGGCCGGGTAGAGGGGCTGGCTGTCGGGCCGGTCGGTCGGCATCAGAGTCACGGCGGTCAGGCGCAGGGCGTAGCCGTAGGCGTTCTCCAGGTCGGGCGTCTGGCGCGTGAACAGCGCCATGACGGTGCGGGCATTGCCCTGGCCGTAGCCGGTGACGAAGCTGACCTCGCCCGTCCCGTCATCGACCAGCCGGAAGTCGCTGTTGCAGGGCAGGCTGCGGTCGTTGACCTTCAGCTCCAGGCAGAGTCCGGCCTTCGTTGCATCGACGGCGGGGTTGGCTTGGGCCGGGTGCGCGGCCAGCAGCAGGAGAGCGAGCGTGAAAACCGTGCGCGTCATCGGGTGATCCGGATCAGGAGTGAGACGGTTGATCGCGCCCGCTGCTGCGGCCGCCTCGGCAAGGAAGGGCCGGGCAACAGGCGCTGGCGAGGGGGCGCCTCAGCGCCGCTTGAGTGACCCGTCGAAGGCGCAGGCCGCGCCGTGGTAGGTGCTGCAATCCCTCTCCTCCATGCGCGCCCGGGCGCGGTCGGCGGAGAAGCGTAGGGTCAGCGTGCAGGTCTCCTCGGCGCCCGGTTCCGTCTTGCGCAGCACCAGGGTCATCGGGCCGCTCGGCCGGGCCAGCCCGCGCAGGTCGCCGGTGCACTGGTTCATGAGCGCGGTCTCGGCCAGGACGAAGTGGGCGTCGCTGCCGTCATCGAGCGCGAACACCTGCAGAGCGAGCTGGCCCTCACCACGTCCCTGATAGCGGCCCTCGAACGGTGAGGCCGCAGAGGCCGGCGCGCCGGCCAAGGCCATCAGCACGCTGAGGGGCGCGGCCAAGGTCCGCCGCTGGAAGGCTACGGGCCGTACAGCGAGAGGAGAGGTAGATGGATGAGGCATGGCGGGGGATCTCGCGGCGTGGATGGTGAAGTCGGCCCCGACAGGATGCGACCGTCAGCACCGGCTGTTCGGTCACGCGGATAACACTGTTGTAGGTTGGAGTTACGCACGGTGGTCCGACCAAACGGGAAGGTCCGATCGCGGGTCACGGGGTATCGCCGCCGAGCGCGTGCCGGGGGCATCTGCGCCGAGGACGCAGTCGGTGCTCAGTACGGCCAGAGGACGTTCAGGTGGACCTCGTCGCGCTCGGGCGTCGTCCAGGTCAGGATGGCGGTGACGGCCACATGCCCGGCGTTGGTGTAGACCTCACCCAGGCAGGTCCGCCGGCCGCCGTACTCGGCGACACCCGGGAAGGCGTCGCGCAGGCTTCCGACCTTCTGCAGCACAAGGCCTTGGGTCCGCGCGGCGGGCGAGCCGCTGACGGCCTGGGCGAGCATGTGGCGCGTGGGCGGGCTGTCGCAGGCCGGCATCTGACCCGGGGTGATCGCAAGCAGCGCATCGCGAGCGCTCTGGCGCGGGGCCAGGAAGAAGATGCCGATACAGGCGATGAGGAAGGCGACGAAGGCGTAGCCCCGCCAGCCCTCGGCCTGCAGAGCGTTGAGCATGCCCCGCCAACCCTGATCCTCCACCATGATCACCTCGTCTGCTGCTGTCGGCTCCTCATTCGCGGGCGGACGAGGAAGTTTAGTCGAACGGATGGCGTACAAGCTTGGCCCGCTGCATCAGGGTCTCGGTCGGCAAGCGAGCAAGGCTCACGGCCGTCGTCAGGATGGGTGGGCATCCTGAACCCGGCCGCGGCAGCGCGTGTCTCACAATTATGTCGAATATATTCGATGGTTTCCCTGCTGCCAAGCTGGCGCAGTCGCGGCCATGGATGGACGTGCGCGCGTGGCGTGGCACCTGCGGCGGCTGCGGGTTGCGCGAGGCTTCAGCCAGGAGGCTCTGGCGGTCGATGCGGGCGTGGACCGCACCTATGTCAGCGGGATCGAGCGCGGCAGCTTCAACCCGACGGTCGAGGTGCTGGAGCGCCTTGCGACGGCGCTGGGTTGTGATGTGGCGGAACTCTTCGCCATACCTCAGGCAGATGACGAGGTGCCCGCCCCCCTCCGCCCCGGCCGGAAGAAAGCTTGATCTCGCGCCGCCTCTGGGAGAGAGCAGGCTTCGCGCGACTAGGAAGCTGCCATTGCCTCCAACGGGATCTTCGGCGGCCAAAATCGGCGTCTCACAGGCACGGATGCCGCGACTCCACCTGTTCTGCTTTCGGAACGGAGTCGGCGCACTACAGCCTCACAGCGCAACCACGCCGCGTTCTAGAAGTCGGCTGTGATCGACGGAATGGACGCCGACAAAGCTTGCTTACGCAAGCTGAGTTAACTCCTGACCCGTTGCAGACCTTCCTCCCCGCCGATGCGAATGTCCGCTCGAGGGTTTAAAGCGGCCCCAAAGCGGCGGCCATGACGTCAACAGGTAGGGGCACATTAGCGACCGCCGATGGAAGGACGCCTTGGCGTCAGCCCGCCCGTAGCTTGGTGCGCCCTCAACGAACTCGAATCGCCCTTGAAAGATACCGTCAGGTAGGTATCATTTGGGCGAAGGGCGCCCGAGCGCCATCGGACAACGACCATGGCCACCGCCTACCACCGCAAGAAGCAGCCGGAGCTCGTCCGGCGCACCCTCCTCGATTGCGCCGCCAAGCTCGCCCTGGAGCAGGGTCTCGCCGCGGTCACCGTGCAGGCGGTGAGCCTTGCCGCCGGCGTGACCAAGGGCGCGCTGTTCCACCATTTCCCGAGCAAGCAGGCGCTGGTCGAGGGCGTCGTCGCCGACCTCATCGCGCAGCTCGACGCGGATATCGATGCGGCCATGGCGAAGGACCCACTTCCATACGGGCGCTACACCCGGGCCTATGTCGACATCACCCTGCACGACCCGATGATGATCGAGGGCAGCCAGTGGGCGGCCCTGCACATCTCCATCCTCGCCGAGCCGGCCCTGCGCCGGATGGTGTCGGACTGGTTCGCCGAGCGCCTGCACCGCCATCGGGACACCGACGGGGACGCTGACCTGGAGTTCGTCCGGCTGGCCGCCGACGGCGCGTGGATCGCCTACCTCGTGCGCGAGAAGCCGACCGATCCGGTGCCGGAGCTAGGCGCGCTCCGGAAGCGGCTCATAGCCATGACCCATGCCGGACGGCCCGGGCCTGCGGACGGCGGCCGGACCTGAGCTATGGCACGTTCCTCGACGCCTGAACTCGCCGCGGCTTATGCCCCGGACGGGAGCGACGACGCCTACGACGAAGTGGCATCCAGGCACGTGTCCGCGGCGCGCATCCTCGACCTGTTCCGTCCCTACGCGGGCCGGATCGCGCTCGTCCTCCTGCTCATCGCGCTCGCGACGGCGGCGGGGCTCGCCGCCCCGTTCCTGCTCAGGGAGATCATCGACGTCGCTCTGCCGCGGGGCGACGTGCGGCTGCTCGGGCTGCTCGCGGGAAGCCTCGTCGGCCTCGCCGCGCTCGGCGCCGGCATCGGCGTGCTCCAGGCCCTCGTCACCGCGAAGGTCGGGCAGGCGCTGATGCACGACCTCAGGGTGCGCGTGTACGCGCACCTCCAGTCGCTGCCTCTCGGCTTCTTCACGGCGACCCGGGGCGGGGACATCCAATCGCGCATCGCGAGCGACATCGGCGCCCTCCAGGCGCTCGTCACCCACACCGCGGGAGAGGCGACGCGCAACGCCAGCGCGGTCGCGATGACGGCGGCCGCGATGCTGATGCTGGAATGGCGGCTGGCCCTGTTCTCGTTCCTGGTGCTGCCGCTGGCGACCTGGATCAGCAACCGCGTCGGCCGGATGCGCGAGGAGACCACCTACGCGCAGCAGGAGCGGATCGCCGAGATGACCTCGGCGGTGCAGGAGTCTCTGTCGGTCTCGGGCATCGTCCTCGCCCGCACGACGGGCCGTACGCGGCACCTGGTCGAGCGCTTCGCGCGGGCCTCGCGTGAGGTGGCGGACCTGGAGGTCCGGTCCCACACGGCCGGGCAGTGGCAGTGGTCGGTCATCGACCTGGTGCTTCAGGCCCTGCCGGCCCTCACGCTGTTCCTCGGCGGCTGGATGATGAACGCCGGGACGGCGATGACCATCGGCACGCTCGTCGCCATGATCGCGCTGCAGGAGCAGATGCTGTTCCCGCTGGAGGAGGTGCTGCGCACGGGCGTCGAGGCCCGCAAGGCGCGGGCGCTGTTCGCCCGCATCTTCGAGTACCTCGACAAGCCGGTCGGCATCACCGAGCGACCGGACGCCGTCACCCTCGATCCTTCGAAGGTCGCCGGCCACGTGCGCCTCGACGGCGTGACGTTCTCCTACGACCGGTCGGGACCCACCACCCTGCGCGGCGTCACGGTGGACATCCCCGCCGGCTCCCATACCGCCATCGTCGGCGCGACCGGCTCGGGCAAGTCGACCCTCGGCCACATCCTGGCACGCCTCCACGACGTCGACGCGGGCGCCGTCCTCTACGACGGCGTCGACGTGCGGGACCTGTGCATGCATTCGCTCTCGGACATCCTCGGGGTGGTGACGCAGGACCCGTTCCTCCTCCACGCCAGCATCGCCGAGAACCTTCTGTTCGCCCGGCCAGAGGCCACGGTGGCGCAGATGGTCGAGGCGGCGCGCATCGCCCAGTTGCACGACCTGATCGCGGCCCTGCCTGACGGGTACGACACGGTGGTGGGAGAGCGCGGGCACCGCTTCTCCGGCGGCGAAAGGCAGCGTCTCTCGCTCGCCCGCACCATCCTGCGCGATCCCCGGGTCCTGCTGCTCGACGAGGCGACGAGCGCGCTCGACACCGCCACGGAGCGGGCCGTGGTCGAGGCCCTGACGCGGCCGGGCAAGCCCCGCACGACCATCACCATCGCCCATCGCCTGTCGACCGTGCGCCGAGCCGACCAGATCGTCGTGCTGGACCGCGGAAGAGTGGTCGAGAGCGGAACGCACGAAACCCTCCTGGCCCGCGACGGCGCCTACGCGCGCCTCGTGCGCAAGGCCGCCTGACGGCCCGGCACCAACGGACCTTCCCCATGTCGATTCCCACCTCCCTCCACCGGACGCCGGTCCTCACCGCCGCCGCCTGCCTCGCCCTCCTCGCCCTGCAAGGCTGCAAGCCGGCGGCAGACGGCCAGCCCGCGGGCGGGCCCGGTGCGGCGGGCGCCACCCCCGACGTCTCGACGGTCACTGTCGCGGCGGTCACGGTGCCCCGCATCCTCGACCTGCCGGGCCGCCTGACCTCGACGCGGGTCGCCGAGGTGCGGGCCCAGGTCTCCGGCATCGTCCAGGAGCGCACCTTCGAGGAAGGCAGCCTAGTGGCCAAGGGCGACGTCCTGTTCCGGATCGACCCGGCCGTCTACCGGGCGGAGGTGGATGCCAAGGCCGCCGCGCTCGCCCGGGCCGAGGCGACCAAAGTGCAGGCGCAGCGCCAGTCGGAGCGCACCGAGACCCTGTTGGAGCGCCAGGCCGCGAGCGCCGCCCAGCAGGACATCGCGGTCGCCGCCCTGCGCCAGGCCGAGGCCGACGTCGCGAGCGCCAAGGCGCAACTCGCCCGCGCCCGGATCGACCTCGACTACGCCACCGTGCGCGCGCCCATCGCCGGTCGCATCGGCCGGGCCCTCGTCACCGAGGGGGCGCTCGTCGGCCAGGGCGATGCGACCAAGCTGGCCCTGATCCAGCAGGTCGACCCGATCTTCGCCGACTTCAACGCCTCGGCCGCCGACCCGAGCCGCCTCGCCGAGCGCGCCTCGGGGAAGGAGGAGACGGGGGTACGGCTGGTCCTACCGGACGGCTCGCTCCACGCGGATGCCGGGCGGCTCCTGTTCACGGACGTCAGCGTCGACCCCGGCACGGGGCAGGTCAGCCTCCGCGCCACGTTCCCGAACCCGAAGGTCGCCCTGCTGCCGGGCACCTACGTCCGCGTCCGCGTCGCGCAGGGCACGCTGCCGGGGGCCGTCCTCGTCCCGGCCCAAGCCATTCAGCGCAGCAGCGCCGGCGTGGCACAGGTCTACGTCGTCGGCGAGGACCGGACCGTGGCCCTGCGCCCCGTCCGGGCGGGGGCGCTGACGGATGCCGGCTGGATCGTCGAGGACGGGTTGAAGGCCGGCGAGACTGTCGTGGTCGAGGGCTTCCAGAGGCTCCAGCCGGGCATGGCGGTCAACCCGTCGCCCTGGCAAGCGCCCCGGACCGCCTCCGCCTCCTCTAAGCCCTGACCGACAGGATCACGCCGCCATGACCCGCTTCTTCATCGCGCGCCCGATCTTCGCCTGGGCGGTCTCCATCTTCATCATGCTGGTGGGGGCGATCTCCATCGCCTACCTGCCGGTCTCGCAGTACCCGGACGTCGCCCCGGTCACGATCCAGGTGACGGCGACCTACCCCGGCTCCCCGCCGGAGCGGCTCTACGACGGCGTCACCCGCATCATCGAGGAGGAGCTCAACGGCA